>JAOTYS010000370.1 GCA_029861795.1 Gammaproteobacteria bacterium
ACCCCCACCCCCCCCGCCGCCACCACCGCCGCCGGTGAGTCCCTCATAACGGCGCGACAGCGGTCTGCTGCCAGGACTGGTGGCGCGCAGTGCCCGATCTTATCCCGATCAGTCCCAGTTACACGGCTGGTCGTGCGTGCGCTATGATCGCGTCAAGGTCCAAGCCCAAAGGCAACGTCCCGTAGACGCGACCCGACGCGTGACCCAGCCGTGACGCGCAGAAAGCGTCGGCAACCGCTGCAGTGCTATGTTTCACCAGCAGTGCGCCCTGCAGGGTCAGCGCTATTTGTTCTACGAGGTAGCGCCCCTGGATTTCGCGCTCTGTCCGATCGTTCAGCAGTTGCTTTAATCTGTCAATGGCATGATCCAGGCGCCGATCACCTCCCCTGGCGGATTCCAGTTCACCCAACAGTGTATCTAAGCTGTCTGGCTGCTTTTCGATAGTACGCAGGACGTCAAGGCAGATGACGTTGCCCGATCCTTCCCAAATACTGTTCAACGGCGCCTCTCGATAAAGTCTTGGCATCACAGACTCCTCGACGTAGCCCAATCCCCCATGGCATTCCAATGCCTCGCAGACTACACCCGGGGTGCGCTTATTGATCCAGTATTTTGTAACCGCCGTCGCAATTCGGTTAAACCTGCGGGCGGTCTCGTCGCGGATCGATTCATCAAAACTGCGTGCCACTCGCATCACTAGTGCCGTGGCGGCCTCGCACTCCAGCGCGAGGTCCGCCAGCACATTACGCATCAATGGCTGTTGGATCAGCAGTTTCTGAAATGCCGAGCGGTGGGCCGCGTGATGAATCGCGTGAGTCAGCGCGTGGCGCATTAGGGCGGCGGCTGCGACCGCAGCATCCAGGCGAGTATGGTGCACCATCTCAATGATTGTGCGCACACCGTGTCCTTCTTCCCCCACCATCCTGGCCCATGCATCGTGGTATTCGATTTCGCCGGAGGCATTGGATCGATTCCCAAGCTTGTCTTTGAGCCGTTGAATGAATATGTGATTGCGGCTGCCATCGGGCCGCCACCGCGGTACAAGAAAACACGACAGTCCATTGGTGCTGTAGGCAAGGGTCAGGAACGCATCTGACATCGGGGCGGAGCAAAACCATTTATGCCCGCGCAAGGTGTACGCTCCAACGACGTCATCGGTATTCAATGGATGAGCGAAGGTGGCATTGGCGCGCACATCTGAGCCTCCTTGCTTCTCGGTCATGGCCATCCCAATTGTCGCGCCCCGTTTCTCATTTACCGGAACAAAGCGTTCATCGTATTCATTGCTCAATACCAAAGGCTCCCACGTTGACGCGACCTCGGGGTGATGTCGCAACGTTGGAACTGATGCATTGGTCATCGCCACTGGACAACACACACCAGGTTCCGCCTGTCCCAGCAGAAACAGCAATGCCGCATGCGCAACGTGTCCGCCGCCGCGATTGTTGGTGTTCCATGCAATGGAGTGGACTTGGTGGCTCATAGCGAGGCTCATCAACTCGTGATAGGCGGGGTGGTATTCCACCTCGTCGATACGTTGACCGTAACGATCGAAGCTGTGTAACTCAGGTGGGTGGCGATTGGCTAGATCCGCCAAATGGATTACGCGGTCGCTGCCGACGATCTCGCCGAAGCTGCTCAGAATGTCTTGTGTCCAGGCGGCACCCTCCCGCTGTACCGCCTCGCAAAGCGCTCGATCTTGAAGGTATACGTTGTAGTTCTCCAACGGAGGGGGTTGGTTCAGAACTTCGTGTGTGGAGAACACGGAGATGGGGTTTCGTTTGGACATCGTTGGGGCTGTCCCTTCAGCCGGCCGTCACATGTTCGGATAGTTGGGACCACCACCACCTTCTGGCACTACCCAGTTAATGTTCTGAGTGACATCCTTGATATCGCAGGTCTTGCAGTGTACGCAGTTTTGCGCATTGATTTGCAGACGCGGATTAGAACCGTCATCGTCACACAAAATTTCGTAAACACCCGCAGGACAGTATAGCTGCTCGGGCGCGTCGTATTCTTTCAGATTAACTTCGATGGGAGTATTCGGGTCCTTAAGCTTTAGATGACACGGCTGATTCTCCTCGTGATTAGTGTTGGAGATGAACACGGAGGAAAGTTTATCGAAGGTAATTTCACCATCTGGTCTAGGATATTCAATCTTCGGCGCGTCAGCGGATTTCATTAGTGCTTTATGGTCTTCGTGGTGGTGCATGGTCCACGGTGCGCGGCCGCGTAACACATAAGTATCGAAACCGGCATACGCGATGCCACCCCAAAGACCCCAACGAAAACCAGTGCGAACATTGCGTGCCTGGTATAACTCCTGCCATAGCCACGATTGCTGGAGGCGCTCTGGATAGCTTGTCAGTTCTCCACGCTGATCATCGCGTAACGCCTGGAACACTGCCTCTGCTGCGGTCATAGCGGACTTCATCGCAGTGTGCGTGCCTTTGATCTTTGGTGTGTTGAGAAATCCGGCACAGTCGCCAATGAGTGCGCCACCAGGAAAGGTGAGCTTAGGAATGGATTGAAATCCTCCTTCGTTCAAAGCGCGCGCGCCATAGGCTACGCGTGTTCCTCCAGCGAATGTAGGCCGTATCGCGGGATGAGTTTTAAAGCGTTGGAACTCGTCATAAGGACTTAGGTGCGGGTTCTGATAATCAAGTCCAATGACAAAGCCCACTGCAACTTGATTGTTCTCCAAGTGATAAAGAAATGAGCCGCCGTATGTGTTTGAATCCAGGGGCCAACCCACGGTATGGATCACTAGACCTTGTTGGTGTTTATTGGAATCGATTTCCCATAGCTCTTTGATGCCAATGCCATAGGTCTGTGGATCTACTCCGTTTCGCAGATCGAAACGCTCAAATAGGGTCTTTGTCAGCGATCCCCTGCAACCTTCAGCAAACAGCGTAAACTTCGCATGCAACTCCACCCCAGGCTGATGGTTGGCGGTGGGCTGTCCGTCGCTACCGATCCCCATATCACCGGTCGCTATGCCGCGAACTCGCCCGTCGTTATCATATAAAACCTCGGCGGCGGCAAAACCCGGATATACCTCAACGCCTAGTTCCTCGGCTTTTTCACCGAGCCAGCGACACAGATTTCCAAGGCTGATAATGTAGTTACCATGATTGTGCATCTGCGGTGGTGTAGGTAGTCGTATGGACTTGCGTTCGGTGAGAAAAAAAAAGCGATCCTGGGTCACTGGGGAGTTTAGTGGCGCACCTTGATCTTTCCATTGTGGTAACAGTTCATTCAAGGCCCGCGGCTCCAATACGGCGCCAGAAAGAATATGGGCGCCAACTTCGGAGCCCTTCTCTACGATACACACGCTAATGTCATGCTCGTGTTCGCTGCTTAATTGTTTGAGTCGAATCGCGGCAGCGAGACCGGAAGGACCGGCGCCCACAATGACTACATCGTATTCCATCGATTCGCGTTCCATAGCAGCCCTCTTTATTCGCGTTGACTGGGTCGAGACAATTATATCGAGCCAAGTTTGATCGAGATAGTCGGGCTTGCGGCGAGGCGGATGCGCAGTACTTGACAGCGTGTGAGCAGCAAGAATCGGTTTGCATCTGGATGACGTAGCCGTTAGTTTATGCCGATAACATGCGCCAGCAATGCGCGACGCTGATTCTGCGAGGATTCATTGTGAAGCTAACTATCGAGAGTGCCGTCGAACGTGGCAAGGGAAGATTACCTGAGTTATTTGGACTGGAATTCACCCGAATTGAGCAAGGGTCGGCCGAGGCCCGTGTTGAGATACGACCAGAGTTTCTCGCACCAAATGGATATTTGCACGCGGCAACTATCATTGCGCTGGCTGACACCTGCGCTGGGTACGGTACAGTCGCCTCACTCCCTGACGGTGCGGAGAGCTTCACAACTATTGAGCTCAAATCGAACTTTTTGGCTACAACGCGACAAGGCGCTATTGCCTGTGTCGCTTCACTGTCACACTCCGGTCGAACCACCCAAGTGTGGGACGCGGATGTTAGCGAGGAGGGGACCAATCGTAAGCTGGCAATATTTCGCTGCACCCAAATCATTATCTATCCGAGCTGACACATTCTCATTCGACAATTTTTGACTGGCAACAGCGACTAATGGGAGGTAACGCATGAAAGTATCTGGTTACTCTGCTCTTGTCACCGGCGGGGGTTCCGGTATGGGAGAGGCGACCGCGCGAGCGTTAGCGGCGGAAGGGGCAAAAGTCAGTATTTTGGATGTGCAGATCGAAGCGGCACGCAAGGTGGCGGACGAGATCAACGGACTCGCGGTTGAGTGTGACGTCACTGATGCTGGCAGTGTTGAGATTGGTGTCGCCCAGGCACGTGATGCTCATGGCGCCGCACGGATCTGCGTCAACTGTGCCGGAATCGCAACAGCAAAAAGGATCGTGGGACGTGACGGACCGATGCCACTAGAGCAGTTCACCCGGGTCATCAACGTCAATCTGAACGGCACTTTCAACGTATTACGCATCGCTGCGGCCGACATGCAGACCCTTGGAGCTGTCGGCGAGTCGGGAGAGCGAGGTGTCATAGTTAATACCGCTTCGGTTGCGGCATACGAGGGACAAATTGGTCAGGCTGCGTACAGCGCGTCTAAAGGTGGGGTGGTGGCCCTGACTTTGCCGGCTGCGCGCGAATTTGCCAGCACTGGGATTCGAGTATTGACAATCGCGCCGGGCTTGATTGCCACACCCATGTTGTATGGTCTGCCGGAGGAAGCTCAAAAAAGTCTTGCGGAGCAGGTGCCGTTTCCTAGGCGCTTAGGTCGACCGGATGAATTCTCCAGTTTGGTCTTGCATATTATCGGTAACGAAATGCTGAACGGTGAGGTGATACGTTTGGATGGCGCGATTCGGCTTGCACCGAGATAACGAGTATTTATCTACAGACT
>JAOTYS010000371.1 GCA_029861795.1 Gammaproteobacteria bacterium
GTTCGTTTTTCCATATAGGTATCTTAAGCGAAACTCATCTTGCACCTCAGTTCAAGGACCCTAAGTGAGCTCAGTATCTTTACTGCATCAATGGTGTGCATCAATTGCATCAATGGCATCAATGGGGTCAGGTTCAATTGCATCAATGGGGTCAGGTTCAATTGAAATCCGATATCACTAGGCGAGTGGCAGCGCTTTCTCGAACACCGCAACGTGATCGGAGTAACACATATCGTCACGAGCTGAACGCGTCCAAATGTGTGCTTGTATATCGAACCAGTTTGGATCGTCGTAGGTGCCGCCCGCAATAGCCCGTAACCCAGGACGCAACTCCAGGGTCCAACTCACGGTTGTCCCACAACTCGTACAGAATTCGTTTCGAATCCATCGATCACTTTCGTCTGAACGAAGCTCAAACGTTTGTGTTGAACCCTTGATGAACTCGACGTCATTGTCGTCTAGATAAACACCTACGCCGTACGCCGCACCCGTCCTTTGTTTACAAGTGGTGCAGTGACAAGCAATGACTCGTTTGGGCTGGTCGGTCGTTCGATACCGCACGGCGCCACAAAGGCAACCTCCTTCTTGCGATGGCAAAGTCATGGAAAATTGTCCCCTAATACTCGGCTAAAGACTCAGTAAACATTTCTAACTCGCCGCCTTGGGGTCAGATTCGAATAAAACCTCGTGTCCCTTTTCTGGCTCGAATACTTGCGCAAATCACGCGGGGTCAAGAGAAAAAATCAGCCACATCGTTTAGCTTGAATCGAACGTCCTTTGAGCTCAGTTCACCCACACTCTACGGCAAACAGCTGCGAGTATGCTCGTAGTTCGTCGTGCTCGGCGGAGTCAGTACATCGTCGCCAACAAGGTCAGTGACATAGGCCAGCATCCGGCTCAAGTCTTCACTGTCACGCCATCGTTCGATACCGCTCTCCACACTAGAGATAGTGCTGATCGGTGGCATCGGTGTTTTAGGTCGTTGTTCTTCGTCGAGCTGCCACATGCTAAGGCGGTATTGGATGCGCTCTGCGCAATGGTTCAACGTCGCCTTGATCTGCTGTGCCGTGCCCGACAGAAACGAAGGAGGGTAACCCGCGTCTGTGCGATGACATGTCGCGCAATTTTTTATAAACAGCCGCACTGGTTCAGCATCGCTTAGTACCGGAGCAGGCGTTGCCTTCTGATCCAACTCGGGTGCAGGCATAACCTTCTCCCCAGCGATCCACCGCAGCTCATCGGGCAAACCCAGTTGCTTGTATATGGCAGCCATAATTCTGTTGGCATTAAACGGTTGGGTACTGAACACATTGTCGTCTGGTGACGCATTTTGTGCCACAGCAGTGACCGCCTGGTCCACTAAGCTGAAATCATCGATCAAGGTAAGCGCAACATCAGCTTTCCCGGACAACTCTCCAGTCCAAACCAACTCTAAACTTTTTATCGCCATACCCTCGGCGACGCGTGCGTGCCGATCGCTTTCTCTGTAGTAAACGTCGAACTTGGCGCGCGACTCGCCCTCATTATGCTGTTGGCTCCGTGCTACCAACCGCAACCCGAGTAGTGGGTGACTTATGGAAGTCTGCAGCCAAGCCATTTCTCCAGCTTTGTCGCTGTCATGGCTAAGATTGAAGTTGGCACGCAAGGTAAACGGATTTGAATCCTCGCCAAAATTCTCATCACACTCAATGCCATATTGGTCACCATATCCACGACTAGCGAGCCTTGAGACCCGACACCTGGCTTCGAGCGTCTGCTCCTCAGCCCCCTCTTGACCGGCAGTTTCAAAGATATGTCTATCAATTCGATCGACGTCTTCCCGGGTAATCTGTTCGGCCAAACCGGGTATGATCTGTTCGAAATCTTCTTCCGCGACCCATGTCTCCAGTGGTTGGCGAGGGTGCAGGGGATCCAAAGATGGTGGAATGATCGTATGTTCGTGCAACGGTTCTCTATTCGGCAGATCCGGATCCGGGATGTGCAGACCTTTGGGCCATAGCCGATTCCAGTTGCGTTGCACTGTCATTTTGAATGTGCGGGTATATTCTTCGGAGAAATCGTCATAGTAGTTCAAGCTACTTAGCCGATGCTGCAGCATACGCTTGAATGCATTTGCCCGGCAGTCGACAGAATCCGATTCGTTGTTGTCACCGCAACTCTGTTTCCACAGTAATTGATAAGCGAGCAACAGATTCGCTCGATCCGTCGCGTTATCAATTAATGGCGGATCACCCATTGTCGTCAGCACAGGTGTGTCGTAGAACATTGGCTGTTCCGCTGTGAGTAAACGAATAATTCGGCGGCTAGAGGTGGTCTCGTCCCAACCGAATTTCGCAAACATGGGTCCGCCATTCTGATGGCAACTCATACAGACGTTGCGGTTGGCATACTTGACCTGCGGCTCCAACTCCGCCCCGTAGTTCTGGACTACTTGAAACTCGAATCGATTGTCGTGCTCATTGTAGCTGATCACCTCAAGCACATTCGCCTTTTCCTGATAACCCATGAACAAACGGTCTTTGAGATAAGGCCGCGGCACGCCATCTCGCATGTCTGGTTCGGTATCCACCGCGACTACAATGCGCGGATGTTTAAAAAATTTCGGCGCAGCCGCGTCGCGTTGTAGCGATCGCCCCAGAGGAATCAAAGTTTTCTTAAGCGGCGACGGTGAAGTACCGGGCGGCGCCAACGCAGTTTCGAGCTTGGCAAGGAGTGTGGTAAAGGGGAACGGCACGTCGTACACCGGGCCGTCCGAACCCGCTGTAGTAAACAACTGATCAAATACAGACCGACCTGCGGGAGGTAGGTGGGGGCCTGGATTTCTTGGATCGACAACCCAGTGGCCGCTATCACCATCAGTGTATCCGAGATCGTCGAGTTTGCCTTCGCCCAACACTGCTGCCAAGAAATGCTGGACCCTTTCCTGCGCATCGACATGGTCCGCCGCGCTGTAACCTAGGGTCGCACCGCGCGCTGGATTCTTATAGAGATTGCTGACCTCCGGGAAATATCGCCGGTCGCCCAGGGCGGGATTATCAAATCCATGTAATGCATTGGGATAGACTTGCACAGTGACCGAGTGCGTTCGATCTTTAGCATGTTCTGCCATCACCTCGCACGGTCTGGCCGGGGTCCAATCGTCTCGCCCGCCAACCAACACCAGCACAGGCGCCGTGAATGCACCTGTGGTTGCGAATCCACAGTCCGGATAAATGGCGACGGCAGCGCGGAAATCACCTTCCAGGTATTGCTGCGCGCCATAGCGCCTAATTGCACCGAGCACCGCATCGTTGGCCCAACCCATCAGCCCAACGCGATCAGCATCCACAAAATTTCTCTCGGCCAGGTAAGTGAGTGCACCATAGGCATCGTTAACGCGGTCTTGCACCACAGGATCGAAGCGCGCTTGCAACAGTTTTTCACACACTGACACCACCAAACGCGGTTCAAAGCTGTCGACCAGTAGCACCACATAGCCCCAGTTGGAGAGCAGCTGGGCCCACTCGCGCTGATACTCCTCGATACCGAAACAACCGTGCAGTAGCACCAGTGCAGGAAATGGTCCCTCACCTTCAGGCTGGAACAACTCTCCGTAAACCGATGCAGCGGTCTTACGTCGCATTGGCAGACCGCGCTCCTTCATGAGTTTTGTTCTAAGTGGTGTGTTCTCGGCCAGGGCTGAGTCAAAACGTACCCACTCGGTCGCGCCCATTCCCAGGGTGGGAAAAGACAAGGCAACCAATACCAACAGGCTTTGAACTAATCGCGCCATAACGACACCAACAGTTAGACACCCTTGTTACATTGTACACTTACCGGCGCGGCGCCGCGCCCTTGCGGGCGCTATCGCTAAGGTCTATGCAAGCGACGGCGCAAAGACTCGGGCGGTAAATTTCCCAGCCAATCGTTCGGTGTCGGGTCCGAGGGCACGCGCCTCGGTAACCGGTGAGAATGAATCGCGAATCTCCTCAAGCAAAGCCGCCAACCGCGGCGGAGCTTTGCGTTCAGTGATAAAAAACGCTTGACTCGATATGGCTGCAAGCATCGCCAGACATGCCTCCAGACAACGTCCTGCTTCCGCCTGCTTCAACGATGCACTAAACGTCGGCACCGCCACATCGTTCTGGCCAAAACCTCCGCCCTCACTTCCCGGCAACAACGTGCGCTGCGCGCAACCACGGGCGCGCTCCGCGTAATCTGCTGCCCCGAAACCCATACATCCAACATAGCCATCTCCTTGCATCAGCTGGTGCGGCAGCAATGAGATATTGTCATCAAGCAACTTGGTAATCTGACGATCGCACAACAACGCAAGGTCCGCCCAACATGCCGACAGATTGTCTAGCGCCGGGTAGGCCTTTGCGTTATGAAAACCTCCGTTACTCAGGACTCGACCCAGGGAACGACTTTCATTGGGCGGGAGGAAAACGGGATTGTCCGACACCGAGCGTAAACTACTGGACGCCACACCTTCCGCTTGCGCCACCGTCCGGTGTGCCTGTGCGGCCACACGGGGCACAATACGCCAACTGACTGGTGCCTGGTAGGATCGACGATCTTGATCTGCGTCTTTTAGCCAGTAACGCATCTTTTGCAAGACTGCGGCCTCGTGTGGATCGCACCACAATTCATCTAACGCGCTGTCAAACTGCTCTAACGGTGCCTTTAATGCATCGGCCGCTAACGCAAATATTTCGAGCGCAAGATCGAGACGTCGTTTCGCAGCCAGCACCGCATCTGCGATTAATGCAGACGCGCAAGGACTGCCGTTGACCAGCGCCAATCTTTCTTTTTCCGCAAGGGTAAGCTTTTCGGTGAGCGGTCCAAATAGATGAGATAGTGGGACTATCTCTCCAGCAGACCCGTTGCCAAGTGTCGGCACCGCCGGAAGCGGCTTATCGAGTAACCCC
>JAOTYS010000038.1 GCA_029861795.1 Gammaproteobacteria bacterium
TCAGATACCAAGCTCATGCCAATGCTGTCGCGATGGGCACAACCACGGTTTGTCAGGCGCTTTGTCGGCCTTGACGCCCAGCGCTCAGTACTGTGGCCACGGTCAGAATACTAATGATTGCCACCGCAACGAAAACCAACCTTGGATCGCCTCGGTCCAGTATGTACCCGAACATGATGGGTGCGATCATGCCGCCGATGTTGAACCCAGTGGAGACAAATCCGAATACCTTACCCATTTCTCCAGGCGGTGTAACAGCTCTAATCATCATGTCGCGAGAAGGAGCGACTAGGCCACTGAAGAATCCAGCGATGGCAAAAAGCAACGCAGTGACTTGTATAGGCAATGGCATAACAGCGACCATAAACGCTGCGGCCGCTACTACGACAAAACATAACGCTGCGATCAGATCATGTCGCCGCGCGCGGTCGGCCAGCCAGCCTCCTGCCAATACACCCAGCGGAGCCGCGAACAGAAATGCACTCAGCACCGCGCCGGCTTTCGTCATAGACACGTCGTGGAGTAGGTGCAGCGCTGATGCACTGAACTGGGTCATGCCGTGGCCAGATGCCGAGATGCCAACAAAGAATAGTAGTCCCATCAAGATTGGCCCACTCAGTAGCAGGTGTATACCACGACGCGCGTGAACACCGGTCTCACTGTTAGCTGAGCGTGCAGGTGCGGCGTCATGAAGCACATCAGAATTAAACATAATCAAAACCGCTACCACGCCACCGCATGCAGCGCAGATCATCAGCGATGTTCTCCAATCCAGCACGGTCATTAATGAGAACATGGCAACCGGCGCCACCGCCGCCCCCAGATAACCCGCAAAGGTGTGAATGGAAAACGCACGACCCATGCGCCTCGCATCTACGGATGCGTTGAGTATGGCGTAGTCTGCCGGGTGGTAGACCGCGTTGAACAAACCGGCAACGATCATCAGCCCGACCAATGCACCGTAAAGCGGGATCATTCCTATCAATGCAAAGCACAAGGACTCGAGTAGTAGTCCACAAATCAAAATAGTGCGAGCACCGTAACGATCCACCAAAAATCCGATTGGCGCCTGAGTGAGGCCAGTGGCTACGCTAAACGCCGTCAGGGCGAATCCGAGTTCGGTGAACCCGACACCGTAGACATCCCGTAGCAGCGGAAATAGCGGCGGCAGCAGCAACAGATAGAAATGGCTGAAGAAATGACCAGCGCTCACCAAGCCAATGACTTTCACATTGTGGTGCGGTACGGCGATAGTTGCGTTTGTCTGCACGGTAATAAAGATATGACGCAGGAGTAATGGTAGATTATGCCCCGAAGCCTATATATTGGTAGAAGGCTTTCAGCAACACCAAAAGATGGAGCGTAGCATGGCCCGACACTTGAGTGCCGACTCGATCTTCCGCGGTGTCACTGTCATCGACGGTACTGGTTCACCACGCTTTGTGGCAGACGTTGCGGTTCAAGACGATCGAGTGCTAGCCGTGGGAGAGCTCGGCGAATGGAATGCGGCCATAGAAATCGACGGCGTAAATCGAATTTTGGCCCCCGGCATCATCGATGCCCACACCCACGACGATCGCGCACTATTGTCTCAGGCTGAGATGGCGATGAAAGCGAGCCAGGGAGTGACCACCGTGATCGCAGGCAATTGCGGTGTTAGCCTCGCTCCACTGGTCGCAGAACAAGTACCGCCGCCGCTAGATCTAATCGGCGGCGACGAACCGCAGCAGTGGTTTAGATTTGAAACTTTCGGCGATTACCTCGCAGCCCTTGATGACACACCTCCCGCGCTCAACGCAGCATGTCTGGTTGGTCATATGACACTGCGTGTAGGGGCAATGGATCGTTACGATCGCGTAGCCATCGGGCGCGAAGTTGACGTGATGCGTGAACGTCTTGAAGAGGGCTTAGATGCTGGCGCCATCGGATTCTCCACAGGGTTGGATTACGCGCCCAATGCGTCCGCCTCTACTGAAGAGATCATCGGCGTCGCCAAGGCGCTACCGCAGTATAACGGAATTTATGCGACTCATATGCGTAACGAAGGTGTACACATCATCGAAGCGCTAAATGAGACGTTCGAGATAGGTCTGGCGACCCAGTCCGATGTGGTAGTGTCCCACTGCAAATGCCACGGCACTGAGAGCTTTGGCCGCAGCCCCGAAATTCTAGATCATCTAGAACACGCGATGCAGCAACAACAAGTCGGCTTCGATGTTTATCCTTATACGGCTTCCTCTACCATTTTGAAATCGAAAGAAGTAGAGATCGCCTCCAAGGTATTGATCACTTGGTCCAAACCCTACCCTAAAATGGCAAGCAAGGAACTCTCTCAAATCGCCGAGCAATGGGGGTTGAGCCTAACCGACGCCGCCGAACGGCTGCAGCCGGCCGGGGCGATTTACTTCTCAATGGATGAAGAAGATGTGCGTCGCTTCCTTTCCCATCCTCAATCGATGATCGGGTCAGATGGGCTACCCCATGATGCCGCCCCACATCCTCGCCTGTGGGGAACATTTCCGAAAGTGCTCGGGCATTATGCTCGAGACGTGGGTCTGTTCTCGCTGGAAGAGGCGGTACGCAAGATGACCTCCCTGCCCGCCCAGCGTTTTCGACTCAAAGACCGCGGAGTGCTCCGCCCGGGTGCTTTCGCAGATTTGGTGATGTTCGATCCCGATGCGGTGATTGATCGGGCAACCTTCGAGTCGCCCATGCAACCAGCCGCTGGAATAGAACAAGTTTATGTGAACGGCCGGGTCGTGTGGCAAGAAGGAAAATCTACGGCAAACCGACCGGGCCGGGCTTTACGTCGAAACTGATGCTATGTTGATACTAAACGGTGGTGTGCCGCGATCGGGCACAACCTGGGTCTTCAACATCATCCGCACCATTTTCAACATCGAAGGCACGGAAATCGCCACCACCGACGGACATACGCCGGACCGTCTGAAGGCCGCTATCGATTCCTATGACGGCAAGCATCCTCTGCTGGTGCACTACCATGACATTCTTGAGCCCATCGAATCGATCGCGACACAACCCTTCGTACGGAGCTTTTATAGTTATCGTGATCCGCGCGATGTGGTTGTGTCGATGCGAGGTTTGCACGATTGTACATTCGATGAAGCAATTGGCATGGTCGCCATGTGCTTCAAGTATGTCGCGGCGGCAGCCCATATACACGACAACATGTTTATTCCCTACGAATACTTATACTCATCCCCGCGGCCTATAGTACTGGAGATTGGGCAACGACTCGGTTATCTGCTCAAGCTTAGCGATGTAGAACGAATTATCGACGATACCGCGGCCCAGAATTGGGAACCCATCATCCAAAAGCTCAACCACTCTAAATCGGTCGGTGGCACCTTGACCGTCGATACTGGCATCCGTGTCATCCGTTACGATGAGCAGACCATGATTAATGACCGCCATATCCAATCGGGTGAGCTCGGACGTTGGCGATCAGAGCTCACCAAGGCGCAGCAAGTAAAAGCCAACGAGGCTTTCGCCTACGTGATTGGGGGTTTAGGCTATGCACGCGACTGATTCGACGGACTCGCTGGTCCAAAAAGTGTTTGTAGCGGCATAAGCAATTCTGACGAATGCTATAAGAGTTTATGCACACGAAACGCTCTTCTAATGGGCACCGCCCACCGCATCTTCAAGAAAGACTTCGACCCCTGCAATGGCCTCGCGATCATCAAACAACCTTGCTTCACCAAACTGCATTTTGCTGGTGACCTCGCGGCGCCAGTCCGTATCCTGTCCCAAACGGACCGCGATATCGATATAGTTTTGTGGAGACCCGCCAATGGTTTCCTCAACACTCAAGCATTTCAGCACCGCATAGGAGTGACGGGCTCGCATCAGCGAACCTGGGCAGGTGACTACGGGCAACCCCGCCGTTACTGCCTCTATGGTTGAATTACCGCCCGACCAACCCATAGTGTCGAGATAAATATCTGCGTTGAGATTGAGATCGTAGTAGTCGCGCTGGCTCAGCCGAGGTAAAAACGTACAATGCGCATCCATATCTAACCCGACTTCGTCGAAGGCCTGCCGCAATCGACTGCGAAACTTCTCTGTAATCGCCGGCACCAAATGGGCGAGGAAGACAAATCGCGCAGCCGTCACTTCTCGCGCAATGGCGGGCAGTATCCAATCGTATTGCGGAAGGTATTTGTAAAGCGACTGACACGAGAGGTAGACAGTGCTTTCATGTGGAAATCCGAAGTCAGCGCGTGTCTTTGCGGCCACGCCTAAATCCGGACGGGCGTAACAGATAGACAAGTTAGGCAGACGAACCAACTGCTCAGAGTATTGGCTCTCTGAGTTCAGTGGTTCCATTAGATCGCTGGAGAGAAAATAATCCACCGTGGGCAAGCCGGAGGTAACGGGATGACCCCAGGCCATCGCCTGAACGGGCGCCAGACGCAAACCGGCCATCAGCGCAGTGCCCGGATCCATTCCAATCTCCGGGTAGATCAGGACATCCAGCACATCATCACAAATGTGTGCGCACACTGAGGCAAAGGTTTGTTGGTCTCGGTAGAAGAAATCTTGCTCAACCTGGTAGAAGCGATGACTACGCTCTCGCAACACTTCAGTAACCGAATCCGTGTGCACACCCAGGTGATAACAATAGACTGTGAAGCGCGAGCTATCGAGACCCTCAATCCAACCGCGAAATAGTTTGCCTACCGTGTGGTTCCACAGATATGCACAGGCAAACCCAACACGCAGTGGTCGGTTTAACCGTACAGACGGTGGACACGTCGACGTCCAATTAGGATATTTTGCTCCGACCACACGGCTAACCAGCGCGCCCCATTGGCGCTGCAACTCGATGTCGTCGCGACCCTGATAGTTGAGGTGAAAGTTAGTCCTAAGCGCAAGGCCGATGATGGCTGTGTCAACCGAGTCTGCGTCAATCTCATCCACCATTGCTTCGAGTTTTTGAAGACCTTCGGCGTAATGCGAACGATACTCATCGATTTCTGCTTCAGTGTCATAGAGCACGGGCAGCAATCGAGGTCTTAACCAACGTGCAGCAATGAGTTCGCGGTCTATTTCAAGGGCACGAACGAACGAGGCATCCGCCTGTTCCAATTTATCCTGGTTCAACAGAGCTAGACCGATGTTGGCATGAACATCCGCCAAGTTTGGATCGACAATAAGAGCACGTTGGAACAACTCGATAGCAGTCTCCTGATCGCCGCGGTCCTGCAGCAGCATCCCAAGGTTAATCAGCGCAGCGGTGAAGTCAGGTTTGAGTGCAAGGGTAAGCTCATAGTGTGCTTTGGCGTTGTCATAGTCGGACCGACGCTCAAGGGCAACAGCAAAACTAAAGTGGCCTTCAACAGAATCGGGTCGAAGAGCGACTGCACTTTGGTAATGGGTTAGCGCGGCATTGCTATCGCCCAAGGCGTCAAGCGCCTGTCCCAAATTACAGTGCGCATCCGACCAGTCTGGTCTACATTCGATCGCCTTGCGATAGCTTTTTGCTGCGTCTGCGAATTGTGCCTGCCGAAAAAGGACGTTACCCAAATTGTACCAAGCGCCGGCATGACGGGGGGCGATGGCAAGCACCTCTCGATAACGCTGCGCGGCGTGACTGAGCTGACCCTGGCTTGCATGCACATTGGCAAGGCTATTCAAAAGCTCTGCATCGTTGGCCTGCACTGCCACGGCACGTTCCAGCAACTGCCTCGCTTCGCCGAGTCGCCCGCTCTGCGCTGCCGTGACACCAAGGAGATGCAATGCATCCGGTTGGTTCGTCACTTTAGCGAGCACTTGTTGACACAACGCCTCAGCCTCGGCCATGCGCCCGCTGCGATAACGCTCAGCCGCAGCCGCCAACAGTTGTTGAGTGGCAGCGTCGACCCCCAATCCCGAACTGGGCTTGGATTTCTCCATGTGCTTTAGGGCGGCTCGACGAGACTTTCGATTCACAGGCTTTTCATTTATTTGGGTGAGGGAGATGGCCGAACTTCGGCCACCCTACCGATTGGGAATATAACAAATGTCTAACGGCACACGTCGCTCAGCGGATCCGCACCCGAGATCCATCTTCAATGGAGTCATCCGGATGGAGAACGACCACTTTATTCTCATTGACTCCTGTTTTGATCTCTACGGTGAAGCTACCACGATGTCCTAACTCGACCTCGCGACGCAGGGCCTTCTCATCCTCCACCGCAAATAGTGCCCAATTACCGTCGTGACGAAAAAGCGCACTTGCCGGAACCTGCAGCACATCATCACCTTCCCACAAGATGAACTTGGCCTCTAGACGATAGCCATCGCCAAGACGTTCCCACCGTTCCCTCGGCGATGTGATGTCCGCGATCACTAGCACTCGCTGTTCCTCCACGCCTAACGCAGAGATCTTGGTAAAGCCCACTGGCTCTACCGTCCTCACTTCGCCCTCCAATGCCTCATCGCCGCCCCAGCGTTCGAACAACACCGGCGTGCCTGACGCAATACGCACGGCGTCGGCGGATAACACATCGACTTCCACTTCCAAACTGCGTGGATTCCCGATTTCCAGTAGAGCCTCACCTGCGTTGACCACCCCTTCACTCTTATGCTGAATCCTAAGCACACTACCGTCCACCGGCGCTTTAATCTGCACGATCTCGTCCGTGTTAGTTGTCCCTTGTGCCGCGGAGTAACGTAATGCAGTACGCGCCCCCTCGAGCTGATGTCGTGCTACTTCGACATTGAACTCCGCCGAACGCAACGACGCTCCGGTCATCTGCGAGCGCGCCTTGGCCTCATCCATTGCCTCTCGCGACACATTGTTGGCCTCATACAAAAGACGGATGCGTGCCAGATTGGCACTTGCCACATCAGCGTCTGCCTTAGCGGCTTGTGTATTCTGTTCGGCGGCGAGCAAAGATGCCTGGGCGGCGGCCACGCGCGCTTGAGCTTCGGCTCGAGCTCTCGGGTCCAGAACATTTGAGCGCAGCGGTTCAAGTAACGCCATCACTTGACCCTGCCCCACCACGTCCCCTACCTCCAATTCGATACGACGGGAAAACCCAGCCACCGGCGCAGACAACACAAAACGATCGATCACCCGTGCCTTGCCCTCTTCCTCAACAGTCACCCGCAAGGGTCCACGACTGACTTGGGTCGCCTCTATCAAGATAGGCGTCGGCCTGAATCCGTAAGCGAGTGCGGCCGCGATGGCAACGGCGAGAATGATTAAGCCAAAAGATCTTTTCATTAATATCTGCGCGCTAATATAGACGCGTGCCCATTGCCTATCACTCTTTGGTCTTCAGCACAGCGATTAAATCAAGATGATCCAACCGCCTGCGCACGATGAGGCCGGACAGTATCGCCGCAACGAGCACAACTGTCGCTGCAAAGGCGTAGGTCGTGGGCTCAAGCACAAGCGGCACCCGATACAAATCGGTTTGCAGGTTATTGGCAATATAGCCACACAATCCGCGCCCGATGACAAACCCCGTGGGAATGGCTATCAACGTCAACAACCCCAATTCACCTAGCATTATGTAAGAGATCTCGCCACGGGAGAACCCGAGCACGCGCAAGCTCGCGAGCTCTCGGCCTCGTTCTGCAACTGCGATGCGCGCGCTGTTGTACACCACACCGAACGCCACTGTTCCCGCTAGCAAGGTATTGATGAAGGCAAACACCAACACAGTTTCGGCGAAGGTTTCATAAAAGCTCTTCACCGCATTCATGCGCACCACCGTTCCTGCGACCCGTGGCATTTTTTTGAGCTCGCGATAGATCTCGCTGTGGTATTGCGAATCGGCAGTGAGGTAAACCCCAGATATGGTTTCACCTTCGCGCATCAGACGATTGAGTGTACTGCGGTGCATGTATGCCGAGAGGCCAACGAATTCATTGACCAGCCCGGCGACTGGCACTTGCAGTGTCGGTCGACTGCCCTCAAGCACCTCAACGGTTAG
Source organism: Gammaproteobacteria bacterium (assembly GCA_029861795.1). The sequence continues at coordinate 7,950 of JAOTYS010000038.1, forward strand.
CAAATCTCCTGGTTGAACTTCAAGGATCTCAGCCAGACGATCGGTCAACACGATGCCGTTTAGAGGCAAATCAAGTGGCTGCAACCGTGCATCGAGTACTCGTCTGAGTTCACCTTCGGCTTCCAACCCTTGAATGGCTGTGCGACGACTACGGTGGCCGAATCGCAGTCGGGCGGGAACTAGACGATACACCTCTGCATCGTGGGCACCACCCAGGCTCAGTAGATCGTATACCGCGCGTTTGGAAGTCGGCTCGACAAAGCTGATGGTCATATCTTCGCGGCTCGCAAGTCCGTATTGCACGTCCATCATAAAATCTATCGCGTCTTCCTGAAACGAACCCAGCATCATAATGGCACACGAAAATGCGATACCGATTACCGTGAGTGTCGATTTCATGGGTTGTCGCTCTATGTGGCGAGCAATCATACGGCTCGGTTGTGACAAAAAACGCTTAAGTCCAACGCGCTCGACCAAAGTCTCACGATAGCGCGCCGGAGGTTCAGGTCGCATCGCCTCAGCAGGTGGGAGTTGCGCCGCCTTGCGCACGGCATGCAACGTGCCCACTGTCGCAGCTATCGCGCTAATCAGCGCCCCAGCAAGCGCAATCTCAGGTCCAATCTCATACATCAGAAAGGGAAAGCGATAAAACTCGACATATATCTCGCTCATTCCCCGACCTAGCCAGGCTCCCGCAATCAATCCACCCACCACTCCCGCCGCAACGATAAGGAGTACTAGCTTTAGATAGTGGACGCCCACGCTTGTGTTGCTGTAACCAAACGCCTTAAGAGCCGCAATAATCTCACGCTGAGTGCCGATCAGGCGGCTCACCACTACGTTCAGCAGGAAAGCAGCCACACCAAGAAAGATCATCGGAAAGAGAGTCGCAAGAGTTTTCAACATGCGAAATTCTTCAGACAGATAATCGTGAGAAAGCTGATCTTCACGTCCGATCGCATCCAGGCCGCCGTAGGGTTTGAGTAGGTTATCAAGACGCTCAAGCACAACTTCGAGATTAGCGTCTGCTGAGAGGCTCAACACCACATCGTTAAATGCTCCGTCCATATCAAATGCCGTGCCTAGCGGTGTACGTGCCATCCACATCACGCCAAAGCGTTTGTCATCCGGAAACAACGCACCGGGGCCGACCTGATAGATATACTCCGGTGAAAGTGCGAGTCCCACCACCCGCAATGTGCGTCCACGTCCGTTAATCACTGCGCTAATGCGATCACCCGGCCTGAGTCCGTGGGCACCGGCAAACGTATCACTCAAGACAACCTCGTCATCACGACCGGCATCGACCAATCGACCGCTCTTTATATAGAGTTGATTCAGCAGGGGCTGGCCCGCATCGGATATGGAGGTGAACTGTCCAACCACAGGCTCGTCAAAGCCTTCGACATCGATGTTCGCCATACCGACGACCCGAGTCTCTACTTGATCTACACCTGGGATGGCCGCAATGCGGCTACGTAGTTCATCGGGTGCACGCTTCAACGACGCAAAAACATCGGCGAAGTGGTAATTGCGGTAGTAGGTAGATTGGGTAATGAGAAGTGAGTCCAACGTCGTCAGTGACATCACAAAGGTCGCAACACCACTGGTGATCACTAATGCAATGGCAAGGGCCTGGCCCTTCATCTGCCACAACTCTCGAAAGAGTTTCTTCTCTATTGCGCGCATGGCCTACCAAGTCAACTCAGTGGGGGGTTTCTTTTTGGTATTGCGCTCAATGCGGGTAATGGCGCCATCTCCCAGAAACAGCACACGGTCCGCCATGTCCGCTATTGCCGCATTGTGCGTGATCAGGACAGTAGTGGTGCCAAGTTCACGATTGACCCGCTCCAGAGCTTCAAGCACCTTTATGCCGGTGGTCGAATCCAATGCCCCGGTGGGTTCATCGCAGAGCAACACCGCAGGTTGCTTGGCAATGGCGCGTGCAATGGCGACACGTTGCTGTTCACCACCTGACAACTGCGCGGGAAAGTGATCCAGTCGATCGCTTAAGTCCACCAATCCAAGCGCGGCATCGGGTTGCATCGGGTTCGTGGCGATTTCAGTAACGATCGCCACGTTCTCACGTGCAGTCAGACTGGGAATCAAGTTGTAGAACTGAAACACGAAACCCACATGCTCACGCCGATACTGTGTCAGCTCTTTGTCGCCCGCTGTAGTCAGGTCGTGCCCACAATAAGACACGGCCCCAGAAGTAGCGGTATCAAGGCCACCTAGAATGTTAAGCAAAGTAGACTTGCCGCTACCAGACGCCCCTAACAATACGACTAGCTCACCGGAATATAGATCGAGATCCACCCCACGTAGCGCATGCACCTGCACCTGTCCCATATCGTAGACTTTGGTTAGGCCACGGGTCTGAAAGACAATGCCGTCCGTAGAGGGGGCTTGCGCTGAGTCATTTCTCATGGGCAGAGCTACACGGGTCTTGCTTGCCGCATCCGATATTTCTCCAGCGCCCCAAGATTTTCCTTGATCCTACGCAATGAAACGTTGACTGCCCTCTCATTCATCCACGCCACCATCGAATTAGGCACAAATCTGACGAAATCACCGATCGCGGGGGCAAGATACATACTGCCAATTAGCGCCGACTCGAGCATTCGCAACGCACATGTTGCACTTCAAAAGAACGATTCGGTGGTGCACATAAATGGGGCCGCTTCAGTGAATGAGATGCAAGAGTCGGGTTAGAATACTACATATACAGACGCGGCGGAGGCTTGGCATCCATCCTTGGTTGACGGTGATATGACGTATTTAGGTTATTTGCTTTACCCTTTGACCGGGTTGATCGTGTGGCTTATGTGGCGCCAAGCTCGTGGAAAGACTTTCGACGACCTGCTCGACAAAAGCGCGCAAAAACATAAGCAGGTTCACGAAGTATTCGCCGAACACCCTGATGGAGGATCTTGGAAGCGGTTTCAGCAGTGGATGAAAGAGCGCGATATCTAACAGGTGAATCCACCCGGCAGGGTCCGGGTCGCTCATTCTGATCGCGAGCTATAGGACCGACTCCCAATATCCTGACCGCTAAGGATCACAAGACGTCACATTGATTTCGGCCAATGCCTGCTCACTCGGCCAGCGTGATTTATCACGGGAGGCAGGGGAGATTCGTAGAAGGCACACTAATGCGGCTAAATGTCAAGCAAACTTTAATCAATTCTCCAAAACCTTGTACCAAGGGCCAATAGATCGACTTACCGCTTAGCCTTATAAATGCCCCTTTCCAAAACAAAGAGTACCAGGGGGTGTCATGCGCGTCGGCGGACTAATTGTACTAGTAGGGCTCATATGGCCCAGTGTATCGGTGACTGACCCGTTTCCTTCTCGAGAACCTGCGGCTGTTGATGGCTCATTGTCCGAGCGCCGGCCAACTCACATAAAAACTAACCAGATCGGATCTGAGTCGCTGAAGCACGTATATGAGATGGTTGCGATGGCAGCACCACAAAGGTCTGCAAAAAAGCGACCGACAGTATCTAGCATCAAGAAACTGGCCGCAGAGATTGCCGGATCTCACGACATGGATACTGACTTAGTAAAAGCGGTGATCCACGCAGAATCTTCGTTCAATCCGTCGGCTGTTTCCAGATGCGGTGCCACTGGACTGATGCAGCTCATGCCGTATACCGCCGAGCAATATGGTGTACGTGACGCCACAGACCCCAGCGAAAACATCCGCGGTGGGGTGCTGCATCTAAAGTATCTGCTTGGAGTGTTTGACAACGACATATCCCTTGCCCTAGCGGCTTACAACGCGGGGGTGAGCACAGTACGGAAATATCAAGGGATACCGCCGTATCCGGAAACACAAGCATACGTCAAAAAGGTGTTGAAGCTACGTCGTAGTTACAACGGGACCATCGCACTTAATTCGTAGCTTCCGCAGCCTTGAGGAAAACCATAAGATCTAATATTACAATCCTGCACATTCAGAACTAGCGAGCTCATCATGGCGATAAATCAGACAGTCACGATCAAGACCAGTCCGGAGAAGATCTACAACGCCTTAATGTCTGCAAAAGAATTTGGCAAAGTGACAGGAGCGCCAGCCGAAATTGCGCAAGCCGAGGGTGGCGCATTTTCATGCTTTGGGGGTCAGGTCGCTGGTCGTCACCTAGAGTTAATTCCAAACAAGCGGATCGTTCAGGCTTGGCGCGTCGGTGCATGGCCGGAAGGAACTTATTCAATCGTGAAATTCGAAATCAACGAATCGGGCCCTTCGACCACAGTCGACCTGGAGCACACGGGGTTTCCGGAAGGTGCGGCTGAACATCTCGAGAGCGGCTGGCACAAAATGTATTGGGAGCCGCTGAAGGCATACCTTGAGTAACGCGACGTTCGTCGCATGCCACTGAACAATGTGTTTCGGCCTTGCTGCCACAAGGTGAACATCGCCGAATCACGGCGCGTCAACAGTTGAACGACGCATGCAATCGGCTACGATGAGCAACTCAGTTAGTGTGTGATAAGACCTTGCGTCCAATCCCGTGATATCGAGGATTTTTTGAAATCTGGAATAGATCGTATTGGGATGCACCGACAACTGCTCTGCAGCTTTCAGCACATTCATATTAGCGTTCGCGTAGGCCCGTATCGTCGCGACCAAAGAACCACCAGCCTTTTCATCGGCTACGAAGAACTCACTAGACCACACAGGCAATACTCGCTGAAATTCTTCGCCCGCCAAATGCAACATCAAGCGCCTCGTTGGAATCTCAGAAAATTGTACAACGCGATGAGTAACGTCGGCGAGTTCGAGCGCGAGCAGTGCCTCACTGTGGGCGGTCGGAACCTGCGATGTCGATGGCACGTCATTGCTGACCCCGATAAGGGCGGCGTTGCCGACCATCGATAGGTCTGCCGATATTCGTTTGGCCAGCTCGGTATGCGGCGCGGTCCAGCCGGACGCGCGGCGAATATCGGAAAATATCGTGGTCACCTTATTGTCACGTACATCGATGAGACGACGCGCGGGTGATCCCTGCAAAATCTTGTCAATCGAATCGGCCAAGCGGCGCGCGCGCGCCGGATTCAGCATTTCGGCGGGATCTACAGGCTGTGCCAATACGACGCAGAACGACTGACGCCTATCGAGGAAACCCGCGTCGCGTAATATCTTCGCTACGCGACCGTCCGACTCGTCGTAGCCATCGAGCAAAATATTAAGCAACTCAGCACGATGGTCACCAGCGACATCAGCCAGTAAACGCGTTTGGGACACATAGGCGCTGGCGGCGATCGTACTGATCGCATCGGTGTATTCGATCGTGAAATCCGCAACCGCAGCGACAATTTGCTGGGCATCTTTAGCGGACGATACTGCTGCCAGTGTTGCCTCGCGCACCCAACGCGAAAAGATTTTATGACCACAGCGATAAGCGTGCAGTGTCGCCTCTAATGGGAAACGCTGCTCAGCACGCCGCCGGGCATGCTGGCGCACGAATTCGAAGTCCCCTACAGGCTCGCCGTCCAGCAAACGTAGTATTTCAATCGTATGTTGGGGACCGTGCTGGGCGAGCTCGGGCAGGATGTCCGGATTTCTGGACTCAGAGAATGCCGGTATCTCGGCGAGCACCGTTTCGCGCAACTCCGCGTTGATGGCGGTGGAATTATCCGTCAGATACCTGACGGCCGCCGGCAGGAAGCGGCTGTCGCTAAGGCGCTGCAATGCCTCATTGAGAGCGTTGGTATGGTAGTCGGACATTGGGCCAAATGTGCAGTTTCCACATTTTACACTGGTTTTGATCAGTAATTTGCCCACTGTAACTGAGAATTGATAGTGATAGTCTCTAATTCGCTCGGCCTTGGCAACGTAAGGGCTCCGCGGTCACCTGTAGGTCCCGTGAAAACGCCGGACCTACAGTCATTTCAACTCAATGACGGGAGATTCCAAATGGCAAAATATCTGTTCGTGTATCACGGCGGCAGCAAACCTGAATCTCAGGAAGAAATAGCAAAAGTTATGGATGCTTGGGGCCAATGGTTTGGCTCGATGGGCAGTGCCGTCGTCGATGGTGGTAATCCGGTAGGCATGTCATCAACGGTGCAAAGCGGTGGTTCTGTAGTCAGCAACGGGGGTGCCAATCCCGCCAGCGGCTATAGCTTAGTAGAAGCTTCGAGTCTCGATGACGCGCTGGGAAAAGCAAAAGGTTGTCCCATTCTTTCCGTAGGCGGATCAGTCGAAGTTGCCGAAGCAATAGATATGTAAGGAGTGGTTCCAAGTCACGTGCAATTTCGAGTTACATGCACGGTTGGAGACGTATGCGAGTACTAAGGCTCTTTCTTTAGCGCTGCCATCGCAGTTTGCTGTTGTTGCGACCAAGCTGTGACCGATGTCCGACCAGTCGAGGCACTCGGACGGAATGAGCGCGTCGCAAGTTCCCTATTAGAGTGAGACTTGTTGGCGCGCTCTGCGCTACGGATCCTCATGCCTCTGTCGCCGCTTGCATCGCGACACCTTACGAGCAAACGCGAATCAAAGGAGGATAAACATGCAACATCATGAAGTAGTGTCGAGAGACGAATGGCTTGTTGCCCGTAAAGAACTCTTGACAAAAGAGAAGGAACTTACTCGATTGCGTGATCAATTGAGTCAAGAGCGGCGCGCGCTCCCTTGGGAAAAGGTCGAGAAAGAGTATGTGTTCGACGGTCCGAACGGTAACGAGACCCTAGCCGATTTGTTCGAAGGCCGAAGTCAGCTAATCATTTCTCACTTCATGTACGGACCGGACTGGGAGGAAGGCTGTCCCAGTTGTTCCTTTTGGGCTGACAATTACAACGGGATTGGGATTCATCTCAACCATCGTGATATCAACTTGATTGTCGTCTCAAGGGCGCGATTGGAGACATTGGAAGCCTATAAGAAGCGTATGGGTTGGAACTTTAAGTGGGTGTCATCGCATGGCACAGACTTCAATTACGATTCTCATGTGTCATTCACACCTGATGAGATGGAAAGGGGCGAGATGTTCTACAACTATCGCGTCGGTAAGTTTCCTAGCGAGGAAGCGCCTGGAATCAGTGTGTTCTACAAAAACGAACAAGGAGAAGTGTTCCATACATATTCGTGTTATGCGCGTGGCTTAGACATGCTAAATGGCGCCTACCATTACATGGATCTGGTGCCTAAGGGGCGTGACGAAGATCACTTGCCTTATACTATGGCGTGGCTTCGTCGTCATGATCAATACCACGATCAATTGTAGGGTCCTAACTTCACACTCACGTTAGGGATCCAGTTCCGTTTGCGTCTTGCTAGGCGACTTTCGGTTGTCTCGCCGTCAAAGTCGGAAATCGATTGATCAAGTTCCGATCGCTTCACACCTTCAAAGCTGTTGACGTTTACAACGGCATACTCGTCCCCGTCGATCGTACTGGTGACAATGGGAACCACACCGCAAGACGAACAGATGAAGAACTCTGCTGTTCCAGTGCCAAAACGATACCGCGTTAGAAGCGATTCATTCTCGACCTGAATATCTACCTGCCCCTTAGGATGCGAGGTATAGACCCCTCCATGCTTGATGCAAAACGTACAACTGCATGCTCTTACAGGTATCTTAGCACCCGAGTCGGGCCACAAGAATGTAAAGCGAATATTGCCGCAATGACACTTGCCTTGAATTCGCCGCACTGTTTCGCTCACTCCGGATAACTCTCCGCTCGACCACTGGGATGTTGCTTCTCCCACTCTTGCCCATTGAAAGGTTTAGCCCTCACACTTTTGACCGTGCCCGCGTCAAGGCAACTCACATTCACACTGACACCGTCCGGATGAGAACGCGGGATATAAAACGACTTGATCCCGCAGTGCGAGCAAAACAAATGTTTCGCCACACCCGTATTAAAAGTGTATGTGCTTAGCAAACCCTCGCCCTGCAACAGCGTGAAACGTTCTTTAGGGACAATTAGACCGACGTGACCCGACTTGGTACAAATCGAGCAGTTACATTCCGATGCCGGGATGTCCTCCGGGGCCAGAACCTCGAATCTCACTCTACCGCAATGACAACCACCTGTGTGTTTGATCATTTTTCGTCTCTGTCGCTGAATACTTAAGGCAATCGCGTTGGCGCAAAACCACGGTACCCCAGGACGCGTCAAATCCTAGTCTAACCTTTTCCTACTTCTACCAGATTGTACGGATTGCCGTAGAGATCCGAAATTATCGCGGAAATACCCCAGGGTAGATCCGTAGGTGGATCGACGATTTTTACCCCTCGTTTCTCCAGGATCCGACTGTCTTCACGGCAATTATCCGTAGCTAGAACGCACATACCGTTATTCCCGATTCGCACTTCGTCCCGTTCTTCACACACTGGCATCAATACGATCCGAGTGGAATCATCTCCCGGCGGCGAAATCGTCAACCATCGGAAGCCTGGTACGAGATCACTATTGTCGTCACACACTTTGAACCCGAGTTTTCTTGTATACCATATAAGTGCCTCGTCCTGATCCCGCACATAAACAGAAACATGTGTGATGTGCTGAATTCCCATGTGAGCCTCCCAAATATACTAGCCCCCTGGCGCAGAGAGAATTGAAAATCTTCCTCACTCCAGAACCTTGATGAATCGCATGATTTCCGACGAGTACCCCAGGCGCTGATAGACTGAACGCGCTCGCCAGTTCTGTTCAAACACATGCAAGGTTACGGTTCGAGCCCCGTGCTCGCGTGACACACGCTCCGCCGCCACCATCAATGCCTGACCTACTCCAGTTCCCTCAGCCTCCGCTGTGACCACCAATACTTCAATGTGTGAACTAGGTTCACGGTTCAGCAACTCGGGCCCAATCCTCAGCATGACGGTACCGACAATCTGATTGGCATCAGCCACCGCCACCAACACATGGCAGTGCGGCGCCTCACCCGCCATCCACTGCTTTAGAGTTTCAGCATCACCTTGCCACAGTTCTTGCGGTGACCGCCACGTCGGGATGTCGAACGAAGCAAGCCGGGGTAGCAACGACAGTATTGACTCTCCCTCGTGTCGTTGGGCTTCTCGAATTTCAAAATTCATGCGCTTAAATCTTTCAGATGTCGCGCTCAAAGCCTTCGCTCTAGTACAAGTCGCATGCTTAACGCGATCAGCACCCCACCACTGATACGATGAAGCCAGACTTGTATTTTCGGTCGCGCCCGCATCCAACTGGATAGCGCGCCAGCCCCGTAGCCAATGGGAGCTTTGACAATAAAGGTGAGCACAGCAAATGCCACACCAAGCGCCAACAGCATGGAGGTAGGATGCAATGCATCTGCCTCAATGAATTGCGGAAGGAACGCAAGATAAAAGATGGCGATTTTGGGATTCGCTAGATTCGAAATGGCTCCCTGAACAAACAATGCACGCAAAGAACTGGACCCAGCACCGGAGAGTTCAAGCTCTTCTTGGCGAGTTCGCAGAAGTTTCGCTCCAAGATAGAACAGATATACCGCGCCAATCACCTTTACCGCTACGAATAGCATCTCCGAGGCTCGTAATAGCGCTCCGAGACCAAACCCCGCCAACGCCGTGTGACCCAACAGTCCCGTGCTTACGCCGGCAGCAGTGGCAACCCCAGCCTTCGAGCCTTGGGCCACCGAACGAGACATTACCAGCACCATATCTTGGCCGGGTGTGATAATCACGATCAGAGAAGTCACAACGAATAAGAATATCTGCGCTTCTGTCATGATCGCCTCCGCAAGAACCTAAGGTGAGATAACAGGAACCAGTTGGGCGGCGCCATCAGCGAACTATGGAAAGCCTTCATGCGTTGAATCTCGGCATCAGTTCGCACGGTAGACAATACATGCGCCGTCAAGGCCTCATGGTATCAAGGCCACGGGGAATGCGCTTGTCAGCGTCATAGAAAGGTAACGACACCACCGTGCCGTCGAACTCTGAGCCTTTAGTCAGCACAGTAACACGTCGCCCTAACCAATCTCCCGGTTCAGCAAAAAACACGTATCCAATCCCGCACTCGAGAAACGGTGACCAAGCGGTCGAGCGTATATGCCCGACTGCGCGCCCTTGCCACACGACTTGTGCACGATACGAGGGCGCACCGGCCAGGCACTTGATGCCGTAGAGGAGCGGTCGAGGATCTGCACCGGCGAGCGCAAGTTTGCCGATAAAATCGGACTTTGACAGATCGACAAACTTGCCAAGACCTGCCTGGAACGGCGTCATGGTGCGATCCATGTCAGTGCCGTAGTCCAAAATACCTGCCTCGACCCGCCGAATCTGCATAGACCGTAGGCTGCTATAAATAAGACCGAACTCCTCTCCTGCTTGCATCAAGTGTT
>JAOTYS010000372.1 GCA_029861795.1 Gammaproteobacteria bacterium
AGTGCCGCGATATGACCAATTTTGACCGTCTCCGCGGCCTCGCCAATCGACGTTAAGCCTGCTAGGAACACGCCGAGCGTGGCTGCCCACGAAGTTATGTACCGCAGTTTTGGAAACGTACTTGAGATCAGTGCCATTTCTTCACCTCCTTAGGTCTTTACCGGCCCACGTATCGAATACATACTTAGAGCGAATGTCAAGATTGTCATCGATGTTATACCCAATCGATGGCCACACGGCTACCGATCGAGTATCAAGTAGACAGGCGGCGACGTCCAGGTAAAAAGGTCGACCCGGCGCAAGCTCAATGTCAGATACTCGCTGAGCTTCATACGCATCTCAAATGGCCACAGGCTTTCTATAAATTCCAACAGAATCTTGCGACGCGATATCAGAATCAATTAGGACCTCTCAACATGCCATCGCTTGAAATCGAAGCATTGCTCGACGAGGAGATAATTGTCATCAACATCGGCCTGCCGATGTTTGCGCGCAATCTCGACGAGCTGGGGATTAAGGTGATCGAGGTGGATTGGTCTCCCCCCGCCAGCGGTGATTCAGAGCTCGCCCATCTTTTATCGAGACTGGGCACGTAAGTCGATCGCGACACAACACCATGGACTTGATAGAAAAGGCGAATGACGAGGGCCTGCGACGCATGCTTGCTGCCGACCCTGTGCTGGTCGATGTTGTGCCGGCGGCAAAAGCCATCGCTGCACTCGATGACAAGCGCATCCTGCTGCATGCCGGGCCACCGATCGATTGGGAGCGGATGTGCGGGCCCATGCGCGGCGCCGTTGCCGGTGCCGCGGTATTCGAAGGCTGGGTCGCCTCGCTCGGCGACGCCGAAGAACTGGCGGCGTCGGGAAACATGGTGTTGCACCCCAACCATCACTTTGACGCAGTGGGTCCAATGACTGGCATCACCACCGCATCGATGCCGGTCATGGTGGTGGAGAACCGCGCCTTCGGTAACTGCGCCTACTGCACCATTAACGAAGGGCTCGGCAAGGTGATGCGGTTCGGCGGTAATGACGCGGAGGTGATTAAGCGGCTTCGCTGGCTGCGCGACGTGCTCGGTCCCGTTATGGGGGTGGCGCTACGCGATACCGGTGGAATCGCCCTCAAGGGACTCGTCGCCCGAGGCCTCGCGATGGGTGACGAGATGCACCAACGCAACGTCGCCTGCTCGGGATTACTGCTGCGCGCGCTCGCCCCATCACTCGCGCGCACCGCCGCTGACACCTCAGCGCTTGCCGAGGTTCTCGCGTTCATCGGCGGCAACGACCAGTTCTTCCTCAACATCGCCATGGCGATGGGCAAGGCAATGATGGACCCGGTACGAAACATCGACGGTTGCACCGTAGTCACTGCCATGAGCCGCAACGGCACCGACTTTGGCATCCGGGTGAGCGCATCAGGCGACGACTGGTTTACCGCTCCAGTGGAAATGCCCCAAGGGCTGTACTTCCCCGGATTCTCCGAAGCCGACGCCAATCCGGACATGGGAGATTCAACGATTGTCGAGACCATCGGTCTCGGTGGATTTGCCATGGGTGCCGCCCCCGCAGTGGCAGGATTCGTTGGCGCGGGCGCGGCGTCCGAGGCTGCCGGATACACCAAGATGATGGCGGAAATCACGCTGAGGCAGAATCCCGAATGGACGATTCCTGCAATGGACTATATTGGCGTGCCGACCGGAATCGACATTCGACTCGTTGTTGACACCGGCATCGCGCCGACCATTAACACCGGCATCGCCCACAAAGAGCCTGGCATTGGCCAAGTTGGTGCGGGCATCGTTCGCGCTCCGATGAAATGCTTCGAGGATGCAGTCCGTGCGTTCGCCAAATCAATTGGCGTTGCATGAGCGCGACCATCCTCAATGAAGTCCGACCAGGCTTCTATCTCGATTCAGTTGCCCTAATGCGCGTGTCCCGATCCCTCGCCGACCTCGAGGGTGTGGACGAGGCAGCGTTGATGATGGGCACACCCGCCAACAAACAGATCCTGGCCGATGCCAACATACTTGCCATCGAAGGCGAGGAAGCTGGGACCGGCGATCTGGTGATTGCGGTCCGGGCCGAAAGCCCAAATCGAGCACAGTTCGCTTTGATTGAAGCTCGCAGACTGCTGCAACAGCCGAGCGCAAGCGGTCGAGGCGGGGCGACGTGGCGGCCGCGCAGTCTTCGTAGCGCACTAGAACTGGCACCTGCGGCCAATCTGGCGCTAATCTCGGTGCCGGGAGATTTTGCGGCGGCGGAGGCGCGCAAAGCACTACGGCGCGGGCTACACGTGATGATCTTCAGTGACAATGTATCACTCGAGGAAGAAATTTCCCTGAAGGAGGAGGCTCTTGAGCGCGGGCGCCTTGTAATGGGACCCGATTGCGGCACGGCAATCCTAGGCGGCGTTCCCCTTGCATTTGCCAACCGTGTTCCCCGTGGGGACATTGGTGTCATCGGCGCATCGGGCACCGGCATCCAGGAGGTCTCGTCTCTAATTGCAAGGGCTGGCAAGGGCATCTCCCATGCAATTGGAGTGGGTGGACGGGATCTGTCAAACCAGGTAGGCGCTATCAGTACCTTGATGGCCCTCGACGCCCTAGACCAAGACCCGACAACGCGGCACGTTGTATTGATATCCAAACCGGTCTCCACTGCGCCGTTAAAAAAGGTGCTGAAACGCATCGGCAGAAGTGGCAAGACATTCAGCATCTGCCTTCTTGGCGCCGAGCGGTGCGATTTGCCCGCCAACGCGACACAATCCAGAACGCTTAAAATGGTGGCACAAGTCGCTCTTGGTACCACCAACAAAGATGAATTTGACACGCAGCGCGTAGCGCGCCCTATCCCCTCGGGGCGCAATAGGGTGCGGGGTCTTTTTTCGGGCGGATCACTGTGCGCTGAGGCCCAAATAGTTTTCAAAGAGGCTGGGGAGGTAGTTGCTTCCAATGCCCCGATCAACGGTGTGGCCCTGGTTGGCCAAACGAGTGAAGGCCACATCATGATCGATCTGGGTGATGACCAGTACACGCGTGGACGCCCGCATCCAATTATTGACCCGTCTGTCAGAGACATTGCGCTAGTTGACGCACTGAGTGACACAAGGGTGGGCGCCATACTGGTGGATGTCGTGATCGGATATGGGGCGCATGAGGATCCCGCCGGGCACTTGGTGTCAACCTTGAATCAGCGAAGCCATCAGTCTCCGCTCGTTATTGCCTCGGTAACCGGTACTGATGACGATCCGCAAGTGCGCAAGGACCAGGTTGCCACGCTTGAATCTGCGGGGATACTAGTTGCCCCTTCCAACGCCGATGCCGCGGCTCTGGCAATCGCATGTCTGTGTGGCGAAGCCTAGACGTGTCACGGAATGCTGAATCACATCCCCCTCACAGAAAGTACGGACTATCGAGGCGGCTATCTACTTGCTAAGAACACGGCGACCAATCAGCTCCATTGGAGCACTCCGTGTCGTTACTCCGTAGTGAGACTGGCACGCACAGTGCGACGATTGAGGCGATATATCACCGCACGATGCGCCTGAGCATCCAAAGCTTCGGCCCTCACTGTCATCGTGCGCTCCAACAGGGCGCACTAGGACGTGTCGCCGCCGTATTCGAACGTAGCATATACCTCGAATTTCCCGAAGGGTTCGTGTGTATTGGTCCGGCCGTAATGGGAGACGGCCCACTCAACGCAATCGTCGCCCAATACGATATCTCCGACTGGCGCAAATATGGACTTTACCCGGATAAGCGCGTCCAGGTCGCAAACGCCGCCGCATGGATAGAGGGTCGCATTCAATTCTCTTTTTGCGGCGTCCGAATATGGACTCCGCCGCTTCGCCATGCCGATTGGCCATGTACTGACCTTCAAACGGGGCTCGAAACACTGGAACGTGCGACTTGCTCGCGCTTACCAACGCAAGGGCTTGCGCGCCTAGCCCTCGGCTCACCGAGCGTGCAGCCCGATACTCCTTTGTCACGCAGGGCGCAGCCACCAATAGAAGCACTGCGGCGCTGGCTAAATTCAGTCCTTATGACGAGGACGAACACGGCCACTGACACTGATCTGAATCAAGCAATTGGCTTACTGGGCATGGGACCAGGGTTAACTCCGTCCGGCGATGATATTTTGGGTGGCACACTGATCGCGCTGCACGTTCTCGGTTTTGATGACATCCGCGAATGTCTCGCGAGGACTATGCTCCGCGAGATCAGGCGATTGACGACGCCCATCAGCGCGGCCCATCTTAGGGCCGCCGCCGAGGGGATGGGAAATGCGGCCGTCCACGCGCTCCTGCACGCCGTGCTTGGCCCCGACACGTTAACGATTAAAGCGGCGGTCGACCGCATCTCCAAGCTTGGCCACACATCGGGTTGGGATACACTGGCCGGCGTTGTCATCGTACTAAGGTCGCTGATGAACCCTCTGAATTTTGCACCTAGTTTCGTTCAGGAACGTCGGCCTTGGTGCTAGACAAATCACCAAACACCGTGGACAGACCGGCCGTCCTCCGACATGCGGATTTGCATAGTTATGTGCCGCCCCGGCCACTAGTTGACCGAGCGTCGTGCTAATACTAGCTAAGAACGATAGGGGACACTATAAACAGAGGGGTGGAGGGTATGTCTTATGGCCGAATCGGTCGATCGGTAATGTTTGCTAAATTTGGAACATCTGTTATACCCCATGAATCGAACAAGATCCTTCAAATGATAGCTTTCGCAATGAACCTAACCGTCAATGGTGCAATCACCATTTTAGTGTTACTCAATCTATGGAATCTTGCCGGTTGCGCCACCGTCGATCAACAGCAGCGCGACAGAGCTTCCATCAGTTCAGCAAATTCGAAGATTGGTGGAACTGTTGATAAGTTCATGGATGATTCGGAC
>JAOTYS010000039.1 GCA_029861795.1 Gammaproteobacteria bacterium
CGTATCGATCATTAGATCTCACTCATTGTCTGAACTAATCTAGTCCAGGGCCGTGATCCCCTTTACGGTTGCCGAGCAAGTGTGTCAAAATTCTCGCTACTCAACGTCAAGCGAGGTAATTTAGTTGTCGCCTCGCTCCGATCGGTAGCGTTTCAAAAACCAGTCTCCGATCTATCAAAACCAAGGGAGATGAATACGATGCGATATCTCTTCCGTAAGTTTTCCACGTGGTTGGGCATAGCGGTGGCCATCGTAATCGCTGCGACATCTGCTTACGCCAAAGTCGAGGGTGACACCATTGTATTAGGCGCCGCTCTTTCTGCGACGGGCAAATACAGCACTGCGGGGGGGCATACCCGTAACGGCTATGGCTTCGCGGTTGAGCGGATCAACGAACTAGGTGGTGTGTCCGTTGGCGGAAAACAGTACAAACTGAAGATTATCTATTATGACGATGAATCTACCCCGGCCCGTGGCGCCCAGCTTGCGGAACGTCTGATCAAACAGGATGGTGTGAAATTTATGCTTGGCCCATATAGCTCGGGGCTGACCAAGGCGATAGCGCCGGTTACCGAGCAATACAAGATCCCGATGGTGGAGGGTAACGGTGCCTCACGCGAGTTGTTCAATAAGGGATACAAGTATCTGTTCGCGGTGTTATCCACATCAGAGCAATACCTGCAAGAGGCGATTAACCTCGCGGCGGAGCAAGCGCAGAAAGACGGGAAGGATCCAAAGAGTTTAAAGGTCGCTGTGGCCGTAGAGAACGATCCGTTTTCTCTGGACGTACGCGCGGGAGTCCTTGACGACGCAGCGCGACATGGTATGGAAGTGATCGTCGACGATAAGCTTCCCCGAGAGTTGAACGACATGTCCGCAACTCTGACCAAGGTGAAGGCGCTTAAGCCGGATGTGTTGGTGGTATCCGGACATTCTAAGGGGGCAGCACTTGCTGTTCGTCAGACCGCAGAGATGAAAGTCGCTGTGCCGCTTATGGGCTTGACTCATTGTGAGTCCGCGAAAGTCACCGACAAGGAACAGTTCGGTAACTTTGCTGAAGGTGTTCTGTGTGCGACACAGTGGGCACCGACCTTATCGTACAGTGATCAGTGGTTCGGTTCGGCGGAACAATACGCCAAGGAATTTGAGGCCAAGTTCGGCTATGTACCACCTTACCAAGCAGCTGAGTCGACGGCAGCGGTACTTGTCTACATAGATGCATTTAAACGAGCGAATTCGTTTGAGGTAGAAAAAGTTCGTGATGCCATCGCGAGTTCTGAGCTGCAAACGTTTTACGGCAATATCAAGTTTGATGAGACCGGGAAAAATATAGCTAAACCTATGGTGCTCCGTCAGATACAGAGCGGCGAGTATAAGATTGTTGCGCCGACTCGGTGGGCGTCGGATAAGCTCATTTTCCCCAAGCCTTCGTACTAGCGAGGTTTTCATAGAGGCGCTCAGCCTTTGGTTTGAGGCTGACTTCAGTGGGACGTGGGCAATCATCGATGCGCCCACATTGTGGCATGTACGATGTTGCCCGATGTTTTCGCCGTAGTTGTCCAGTGACACCGGTAGTGTTTCCCCGTAGCACAATCCCGAAGCGGCAGCGCCTGACGCCGAAAGGCGATACTATGCTAGATCACACTCGCATTTAACAATCTTCCTGAAGCAGCACTGGGGCTAGGGTATAGTTCGTTCGATGGATAATGCTCGGATCCTTGTAGACGCCCCCATCTTTGCGCTGCAACTGCTTGTCGATGGTTTGTTAGTGGGTGCAATTTTTGCGCTGGCCGCCTTTGGTATGGCTCTGGTTTGGGGGGTGATGAATATCATTAATGTGGTGCAAGGAGAGTTCGTGATACTGGGCGGCTTTGTGACGGTCTATTTGGCATCCGCCGGATTTCACCCAATGTTTGGGGTGCCCATCGCAGCGCTGGTTCTCTTTGTGTTGGGCGTGATCATTTACCGTGCAGTGATCTTCCGCGTTGTCGAGCGGGACTTGTTCACCTCGATCCTGGCAACCTTTGGGATTTCTATTCTGTTGCAGCAATTGATGAATCAGCTATTCGGTGCGGATATTCGTAATGCCGTATCTGGTTTTGGAACAGTATTGTTGTTTGATGGCGACATTGCGATCTCAGTGATTAAGTTAATTGCATTTGCGATCGTTTTTGCAGTGGGTGCCATACTAGTCGTGTTCTTGAAGTCTTCACGGCTTGGACAAGCCATACGTGCAACCGCTCAGAACCCTCGAGCAGCAAAGATCGTCGGTGTCGATACTGATCGTGTGTATGCCACCACATATGGATTAAATGCGGCATTATGTGGTGCAACCGGTGCACTAGTAGTAATGACCTGGGTGATTCATCCCTTCATCGGACTTATCTATACCGTGCGCTCGTTCATGATTGTCGTAGTTGCGGGTGTAGGTAATCTTGCTGCGGTAGTAGCTGCTGGATTGGGTCTTGGCGCTGTGGAAAACTTTGCGGGGTTCATTCTTGGTGCAGAGTTTCAGGCGGCTTTCGTGTTCAGCCTGCTGGTCATCATTCTGTTGTGGAGGAATTTTCGTCTGAGTCGACACCGCAAGGTACTTCGATGAGATATAGTGGAATTCGACAAGGTGCGTATGTGCTTCTTGGACTCGGCGCTTTGGCAGCACCCATGGTGTTTCCCGCCTACCAAGCGCAATTGGCCGTGTTATGGTTGATGGTAGTGTTAGCGCTCACCTGGGACATCATGGGTGGTCAAATGGGGTACAACTCGTTTGGTAACATCGTGTACTTTGGTCTGGGCATGTATGTCACGGCGGTGGTACAGAGGGATCTTTTCTTCGACGTGGAGGAGTATGCTGCCGTGGCCGGTGGCATTGATGCGCAACTGAGTGTTTTGCAGTATTTCGCTGGCCTGTCCCTGGGTTTGCTTGCTGCGACAGTTGTTTGCGTATTGGTTGCTGCGCTGCTGGGTTCTGGAATTCTGGGGTTACGAGGGCACTACTTTGCGATCTGTACACTGGGTTTGGGCGTTGCTGCGGGTGAGATAGCTAGCGGAATGGATTACGTTGGCGCAGGCTCGGGCCTGGTTACTCCTTTGTACCCTGCGGACGCTGATTCCAGGGGCGCGTTCTTTTACTTCTATTTCTTAGCTTTGGCGACTATCACATTGCTTACCCTTCGAGGACTTTATGCTAGACGCTTTGGGCTCGCTATCAATTCCATTAGAGATAACGAAGATAAGGCAGAGGCGATGGGGCTGCAAACAACCCGATACAAGACCATGGCGTGGTGCATCTCTGCGTTTTTCCTCGCCCTGGCGGGTGGGGCATACGGTAATCTGATCGGGTTTATTGACCCCATAGATGTAGCGTTTGCCGGCTCCACATTGGGTGTGTGGATGGTGTTGATGGCCATCCTGGGGGGCAAAGGCACGCTTTGGGGACCTGTGATCGGTGCGGCTATTTTTCATCTCACGCAGGAGATTTTCTGGACATATCTTTTGGGTTGGCAGCGAGTCGCCTTGGGGTTCTTGATTATAGTTATCGTGGTGTTTTTTCCACGGGGTATATTGGGTTGGTTTCGCGAACGTCGACATCGATATGTTGTCGCTCAAGATGCATCCGGTGATCCGGCATAGTTGGGTGTATGACCATCTTGCTTGAGGTTGAAGGCGTGTCCAAATCGTTCGGCGGAGTAGTGGCCAATCGCAATATTAGTTTAAGCGTGGCGCCGGGAAAGGTTGTGGGGCTAATCGGTCCCAATGGTTCGGGAAAAACCACGCTGTTCAACTCAATCGTTGGATATCATCCCATCGATGCGGGATCGGTTACTTTTTCTGGACAGAAAATCTCCAGACTAAGGGTACCGCAGATTGCGCGACTCGGTTTACTACGCACTTTTCAGCAGACTCATATCTATGCCAAGATGAACTGCACTAAGAATATGCAGATCAGTGCGGCTACCAGAGACCGTGGTCTACGCCATATGTTCGGCCGAGTAGACGCGGAGGTCACGGGAAAGGCCGAGCGTTTGTTGGAGTTCGTTGGTCTGTATCCGAAACGCGAACAGCTTGCGGGCGATCTGTCGTTCGGGCAACAGAAGTTGTTGGAGTTCGCCATGGCATTGATGAGCGAACCCAAGATGTTATTGCTCGACGAACCTACTGCGGGAATTAATCCAACTCTTATCAATGGGATGATAGATCGTCTGAAAAAGGCCAACTCAGAGTTGGGCATCACGTTACTTGTGATCGAGCACAATATGCGGGTGATCATGAATCTCGCTGAACATATCTATTGCTTGGCCCATGGAGAGCTGCTAGCCGAGGGTGCGCCCGAAGTGATCCGTGGTGATCAACGGGTCATCGATGCGTATTTGGGCGCACACTGATGGGGTTATTCAGCAAAGAAAATCGCACCGCCAGTGACCACGGATTCGGTGATGCCGACACTATTCTATCGGTGGATGAGGTGGCGCGACGTGCCGGTGAACTCGCTGCAACCGGTGTGCCCGTGGATGAAATTGCAAGGCTCGCTCACAATAATGCGCTGATCGAAGTCGAAGCTTTGGTCGCCGGCTACGGCAAGATGGAGATCCTGCATGATCTCAACCTTCAGGTTGCCAAAGGCCAATCCTTGTGTTTGATAGGGCCTAACGGTGCGGGAAAGTCCACAGTGTTGCACTCACTTTACGGGTTCGCAGACATCCGAAAGGGGGTCATTCGGATAGGGGGAAAAAATGTCACCCGGCTTAGTGCTAAGGACAAATTGAAGTCTGCTGGAATAGCTTATGTGCTGCAGGACAATTCTGTGTTCCCGGACATGACGGTAGAAGAAAACCTAGTAATGGGCGGGTATTTGATGGCCACTCAGGACGAGGCACGGGCGGCGGTGGAACGGATTTTTCAGAAGTACCGACGTTTGGAAGAACGCCGCAAGCAACCTGCACGCGTATTATCGGGTGGTGAGAGACGCTTGTTGGAAATTTCCCGGGCGCTGGTGATGGATCCGGAGATACTGTTGGTCGACGAACCGTCCATTGGTCTTGAGCCACGGTACATCGAGATGGTTTTTCAGATTCTAAAAGATCTGCAACAGGGAGAAGGTAAAACCATTATTCTGGTCGAACAGAATGCAAAAAGGGGGCTAGAGTTCGCCGATATTGGTTATGTACTGGTTTCGGGCCAGGTCGCTATGGCTGGAAGCGGTGTTCAGCTACTGCGTGATGAGGACGTCGGTCGGCTATTTCTGGGTGGTTGAACGGCAAGTCGCGGAACTGCAGACTGAGGGCGGAGATATTAATGCCTAGTTACAACATTGCTGTGATACCAGGGGACGGCATCGGCAAAGAAGTTGTTCCAGAAGGCATTCGCGTGCTCGAGGCCGTTGGTAGTCGTTTCAACATTCAATGGAATTGGACGAGCTTTGACTGGAGTTGTGAACTTTATGCCCGCACCGGACGTATGATGCCCGATAATGGAATCGATCGGCTGAAACAATACGACGCGATTTACCTTGGTGCAGTCGGCTTTCCTAATGTTCCGGATCATATATCACTGTGGGGGCTGTTGATTCCCATTCGACGGCAACTTGATCAGTATGTGAACCTTCGCCCTATCCGCTTGCTTAAAGGCATAACCAGTCCTTTGCGTGATCGAGGGCCAGAAGATATTGATCTATATGTGGTTCGCGAAAACACTGAAGGTGAGTACTCAGAAATTGGCGGGCGTTTGCACAGCGGTACTGAGTCAGAGCTGGTAGTGCAGGAGAGCATCTTTACCCGCAAGGGAGTGGATCGGATCATCCGCTATGCGTTCGATCTGGCGCGAACCCGACGCGCCAAGCACGTTACTTCCGCAACCAAGTCAAACGGAATTATCCATACCATGCCCTATTGGGATGAGCGCTTCGCAGCTGTGGCCAAAGACTATCCTGATATTCGCACTGACCAATTTCATGTCGATATCTTGTGTGCACATTTCGTGTTGCATCCGGATTGGTTCGACGTGGTGGTGGCTAGCAACCTTTTGGGGGACATACTCTCTGATTTGGGACCTGCGGTCGCCGGCACCATTGGCATCGCAGCTTCAGCAAATATCAATCCCCAACGGCAGTATCCGAGCATGTTCGAACCGGTGCATGGCTCGGCACCGGACATCGCCGGGCGAGGGCTGGCCAATCCAGTCGGTCAGATCTGTGCGGGAGCGATGATGCTTGAGCATTTGGGGCACGCCGACGCGGCACGTACAGTTGAGTGTGCCATAGAGCTTGCACTGCAAGATGAGGCGCTGCGCACGCCGGATCTCGGAGGTGCAGCGAGTACCGTGGATTTGAGCAATGCTATTGCCGCCGCAGTCGGCATGTAGTTGATAACGCTGGGTCGTCACGCGCCCCTAAAGCGCCCCTGTAGCGGTGCTAAGTAATAGACTTAGGCGAAGCCTCACCCCTGTTCCAGTAAGCTGCGTAGGTCAATGACGGCGGCGTTGGCCCGGGCCAGATAATTGGCCATGGTGAGGGAGTAGTTTGCAAACAATCCAAAGCCGCCGCCGTTCAACACCATAGGGCTCAATGTGGGCTGCTGGGTCGAGTCCAGTTCACGGATGATTTGGCGTAATGAGATTAAGGCATTCTTCTTGCGGAGAATCTCACCAAAATCGTGTTCCACGGCCTTGAAGATATGGATTAGCGCCCAACTTGCTCCACGGGCTTCGTAAAAGACGTCATCCAATTCTAGCCAGGGGGTTTTGACTACCACAGATGTCGGTGTTTCGGTGGCTTGCGTTGCTGCGGTGTCACCGGCGAGATCGGTGTTGACGCGGGCTTGTCCAACACTTGCGCTCAGGCGTTGCGATAAACTGCCGAGACGTTTCTCGATAATCTCGAGGTACTGACGTAAGTTGTCGGCCCGAGCATAGAACTGAGCATTTCTGAGTTGTGGGTCTGCAAGACGTGTGAGAAATCTGTTTAGTGCTTCTAGCCCAGCCTTATACTCGGACTCGGTGGCGGGTAATATCCACGAATCATTCTGAAAATTGAATTGGGGCTCTGCTCGCGCGAGATCAGGATCCTCCACGGATTGCGACTGCGAGCGGGAGATATGATTGCGCAACGCCGCGGACGCGTCGCGCAACATCACCAGAGCTCCAAACTCCCAATTGGGAATGTTATCCATTAGCGCGCCTGGCGGCGTGACATCATTGGACAAATAGCCCCCACGCTTATGCAGCAGGGTTTCGGCGATTCGCATCAAAGTACTGGTGAAGGTATACCCCACAACGACCTTGCCCGTCTCGTTGTCCGCTCGCTCCAATGCGGCGACACGGACGTCGAATGGCTCGGGCTCCGTATCCCAGTACCATCCTAAGACAGCTATGACCAGCACCAAGGTTATTATGAACAGCGAGATGCTCCAGGTTAACCCCTTTTGTTTTAGTGTCGAGGGTGTGTACAACTTGGGGATGCTGATGGCGGCCTTACGAAGGGTAGCAAGCATTTTGGTTGTCCAGTTGATGAAGATGTCCATGTTGAAGGAGCTTGAGCTGAATGAATGAGGGGTGTTAGAGAAAGTCCGGGTGGCGGATTATGCGGACACTCGATCGCTAGATCGGCGTACCCTTATCGATGAGCTCATCGATGAGCATTCTTTGTTGTAGCTCTTGACTGTCACCGCCACGGAACATCAGTAAACCTGATGAGTAAGAAGTGCCGAATGTCTTCGCTATGTTTACGACCTGACCCACCCCTGACAGGAAGTCTCCATCCGTAAGTGAGCCAAGTGGATGAATAAAGGCACTCCAGACGATCCCTTTAGCAATAGAATAGCGCGCATCTAGGGTGGAGTCGAAGTTGGCCTGCATCATTCGCAGAAGTTGCTCCAAATCAAGTTCAGAAGCGTCTGTCACTGGCGTGATGATACGCATGCGGTCCGATTTTTCATCAGTTATCACCAGTACGGTCAGATCTTCGACGTTGAATTGCCAGTAGCCCAGTTTTCCCGTGGCCTGTGGATCGATCTGATTAATCATCCCGTCTAATCGGTCGTTATTCATGTATTGCTCTACAGTCTGATCTTGTCCTTGTTGTTCTTCGCTTTGGGATTGCACCTCGAAGCTCGCGCCAAGCAGCGCTGCCACTATCAGCAATTGACAGATGAACGTTAGTCCGCCAGATGTTGAGTTCATTGTGAGATCCTACCGGGCTTTCGATGTATCCCGTTGTGTCGGGAGCCTGTAACCTACCTCAAGTATATGATCTCGGAGTGGTTATCTCCAATTTGGTTGCTCGATGGTTGAATTCATTGTGCGCGGCCACCACACTAACTATTGTGGCGAAATCATTCGGAATGACTGACAGAAGTTCAGCTGGTTTCTCAGTTCGCGCAGGCAAGGTGATGATTGTCGCCTCCTGGATTTTGGTTGCGCTGTTACTTACCCTTGCCTTCGGTAACTACCTTGAGCGACAGCACAACCCGAATCGAACAATAGATAGTCGCGTGACAGAAAACCTTGTGCGCGAGGTTGTACTGAAGCGTAACCGAGCCGGTCACTATGTAGCGACCGGCCAGATCAATGGAAAACCGGTGGACTTCTTGCTAGATACCGGCGCTACCACGGTATCCGTTCCTAACGGTTTCGCCGAGCGACTGGGATTGCGAAGGGGCCCGCGGTTGCAAGCCATCACAGCTAACGGTGTCATCACCACCTACTCGACCACGCTGGCCCAGGTGTCCTTGGGGGATATCTTGCTAAAGGACGTACAGGCAAGCATTAACCCCCATACGAACACCGACGAAGTGTTACTGGGGATGGCGTTCCTAAAGCATTTGGAGCTTGTGCAACGAGGCGATACGCTGACCCTACGTCAATATCCGTAAGTTGCGCACTCTGCCGTCCATTCAGCCCGCGTTCATTTTTCGTTCAGTTTGAGTTCAGTAGTGTCTTTGTAACCTATTGCCAATCATCAAGGATACGTGGCTTTAATCGTCAAAGGATCGGCGATCCGTGGGGAACTAGCCAATAGTGGAGACCTCGCTTCGAGATAGCTAACTCAAAGACAGGAGTGAAAAGATGAAACGCAAAATGTATTTGGCAGGTGTAGTGTTGGGAAGCTTGACTTTGGGTGGACAGATTTTCGCATATAGCGATGAGTCCACAAGCGATTACGTAGACGAGGCGCGAGTGATTAACAGCGTGCCGATATATCAGGAAGTGCGAGTAGAAACGCCACGCCGAGAATGCTGGCAGGAAACTACAACGTACTACGAACAATCTCCTGGCAAGTCCATCACTGCCGAGGTGATTGGCGGTATTGTAGGTGGTGTAGTGGGTAACCAGTTTGGAAGTGGAAGTGGTCGGGACATTGCTACTGTGGCCGGTGCCGTGCTCGGGGGCTCTCTTGCTCACGATATCGAGCGCAAGCATTATGCAAAACAGAGAAGTTATCCCGTGACCACCGAGCGATGCAAAACGGTCAATGAGTATCATACTGAAGAGCGCCTGGCGGGATACCGGGTAACCTATGAGTATGATGGTCGTCAATACACCACGCGTACCTCGCAGGATCCGGGCAGCACCATTCGCGTGCGCGTTGGCGTCGCGCCAATCGAAAATTGAGCCATACTCGTTTGATGGGGGCTAACGTTATAATTGCGATTATTGGAATTACGTCGGGGCATGTTGATGTCCCGACGGTACTGTTTGCGACGGTTCGCTAGGATTTTCTGTGCATCGCAATTTACAAAAAGCGTTGATTTTTGGCTTGGCGCTGACACTGATGGCTACGGCGTCGAATTCCTATGGCCTGGACGCGGATAACTCAAAAAAAAAGCGTAATGGCAGTGGGTCCGAACAAGGTATGAGTCTAGATGAGGCGGCAGAGAGGATTAAAAATCAGGGATGTCATATTCTCAAGGCGAGGCGGCGTGAGAAAAACGACAAGGTGGCCTATGTATTCAAGTGCCTTATGCCAGGTGGTAAGGTGCGAACGATTGCTGTGAGTCCGTTCGGTGAGTCGCTTGGAGAATAATAGCTAAGAATCATGCGCATACTGATAATCGAGGACGAGGACAAACTGCGTGAGCAACTCGTTGAACGACTTCGTGGGCAAGGATACGCAGTAGACGCAGCAGTTGATGGGGAAGAGGGACTCTACTATGGGACGGAGTACCCGCTAGATGCTGCGATTATCGATCTTGGCCTGCCTAAGCTCTCTGGGCTGGATGTGATACAAAAATTGCGGGAACAAGGTCGTGACTTTCCTATCATGATTCTCACGGCACGAGGTCGCTGGCAGGAGAAAGTCGATGGGCTCGGCGCGGGGGCCGATGACTATGTGGTGAAACCTTTTCACATCGAGGAGGTGTTGGCACGACTCAAGGCATTGTTGCGTCGTGCGGCCGGCGTGGCCCAGTCAAAAGTAACTTGCGATCCGATTTGTCTCGATACCACCTCACAAGAAGTCAGCGTTGATGGACAACTTCTGGATTTGACCGGGCATGAGTATCGTTTGTTGGAGTATCTGATGCTTAACAGCGGCAAGCTAGTGTCCAAGTCCGAGTTGACTGAGCACATATACGATGAGGACACCGACAGAGATAGCAACGTAATAGAAGTGTTTGTGGGTCGGTTACGTAAAAAACTCGATCCTCGCAATAACTTGAAGCCCATCGAGACACTGCGTGGTCGGGGCTATCGGTTTAGTTTGCCACGCACCACGTGACAGCGTCGCTTCAGGGACGTCTGCTGCTGGCGGCGATCCTCATTTTAGTCGCTTTCCTTGGGCTCACAGGTTATGCCTTAGACCGGGCATTTCGTACCAGCGCTGAGGTGGCGGTGCGTGATCGGCTGCAAGGCCAGCTGTATGGCTTGTTGGCCGCTGCCGATTTGGATCTCAACGGAAAATTGGTGGTGCCGGACAATTTGCCGGAATTACGGTTTTCCCAGCCGGGCTCCGGCTTGTACGGACGTGTACATGGCATGGATGGGTTGAGTATATGGGACTCGCGATCCCTTTTGGGCGTTGACTTACCTGTTGCCGGACAAATCTCCGCTGGCGAGAGTGAGTTCGGTAGGATATCTGGAGGCAGTGGCATGCGATTCTATGCGCTTCGCTTCGCCGTGTCTTGGGAAGGTACAGACGGTGAGTCTCAAGACTATGTGTTTGCCGTTGCCGAAGGACTTGAGAATTACCTCGGCCAGGTGAGCGCATTTCGTGGCAGCCTGTCGTTATGGTTAGGCGCTGCCGCTTTGTTACTGTTGGTGGTGCAGGGACTGATTCTACGATGGGGACTTGCACCACTGCGCAAAGTCGCCGACGAGGTGCGAGAGCTGGAGACCGGTCGTCGTCAACAACTCCAAGGATCCTATCCTGGAGAGTTGGTCGGCCTGACCTCAAATATCAATACCTTAATCCGCAATCAGCGCAGGCACTTGGATCGTTACCGCAACACCTTAGATGATCTGGCACATAGCCTGAAGACGCCGTTGGCGGTACTACGTAGTATCGTGCAATCTCAGGGGCCCTCTGCCGACGCTATGACTGATGCAGCAGAACAAGTGGCGCGCATGACTCGCATCGTGGACTACCAACTTAGCCGCGCTGCCGCGTCGGACCCCATAACCTTGGCTTCACACGTTGCAGTGGCGCCGGCGATGGCCAGAGTCATAGATTCATTGCAGAAAATCTATGCGGAAAAAGGAGTAAGCGTCGCCGCCAATATCGTTGACACGGCCAGATTCTATGGCGAGGAGGGAGATTTGTTTGAAATTCTCGGTAATCTTCTCGATAACGCTTTCAAACTATGCAGCAATGCGATTACTGTGAGCGTGTCATCAATCGCAGGCTCACATCGCCCTGGTATCGAGATTTGTATTGCAGATGATGGTCCGGGAATACCACGGCAGATGACAGAGAAGATCTTGGAGCGTGGCGTGCGGGCGGATTCCACCACTGATGGCCAAGGTATCGGACTTGCCGTGGTGGCGGATATTGTAAGGAGCTATGACGGAAAATTGAATTTCGAGAAGTCGGCTCAAGGCGGTGCAAAAGTTTGTGTATCGTTTCCGGCAGGTTAGGTGGAAGCTAGTGTGTACTAGGTGCAATCGTAAGTTGGAGATTTAGTGATGGCTTGGTGGGGAAAGCTTATTGGCGGGGCATTCGGATTCATGTTTGGTGGTCCTTTGGGGGCGCTGCTAGGTAGTGCCCTAGGTCACCAATTCGATCGCGGCATGGGTAAGCTGGAAGGCGGACCCGGAGTTCGCATCGAGGACCAAGAGCGCGTTCAAACCGCGTTCTTCACCGCTGCCTTTTCCGTCATGGGGCACATTGCCAAAGCAGATGGACAGGTCTCTAGAGACGAGATCGATATGGCGGAGCATGTAATGACGCAAATGCAGTTGACGCCGGAACAACGCAAGACTGCGATCCGTTTGTTTAACGAAGGTAAGAGCCCGGATTTCCCACTAAGGGATGTCATGGTGCAGTTTCGTAAGGAGTGTCATCGAAGATCGACACTGCTGAGAATGTTCTTGGAGATACAGATTCAGGCGGGGTTCGCCGATGGTCGTTTGGATCCAAAAGAGCGGCAGGTGCTAAACGAGATTGCCTCCTATCTTGGTTTTCCTCAGGCGGTCTTTGAACAACTATTGCAATTGATCGAGGGTATGCGCCGCGAGGGGACGGGTCGTCCGACGAAGCGGAGCGCCGAGGACGCTTATAAGGTATTGGGTGTGTCTAAGGACGCAACAGATGCGGAAGTTAAACGCGCATACCGGCGCCTGATGAACCAGCATCATCCAGATAAGTTGGTTGCCAAAGGTCTACCGGAGGAGATGATCAAGCTCGCGACGGAAAAGACCCAGAAAATAAGAGAGGCGTATGAGAGGGTCAGAGAACTGCGCGCTAGTGTTTAAGATCGATGCCGCAGAAGCGAACAGCCAGCCGATTGATCGGTCGCAGGATAGCGGTTCTCGCCGCTCGGCAGTTACGATCAATTTGTTGGCCGTAGCCTTGACACTGACATTTCCGGATAGGTCGTTTTTACAAATACCGGGATCTTGTTGACGTCAAACCAGGCCCGTACTCTCGCGCTGCGTTCGCTGCGCCAGACGCCCTGTGGTGCAGGGATTAGTGCACAGTTCGGTTTAACCATTGCGAAAAAGCTATTGTGGGCGCTATATACTATCACGTGGGCGACAATGCCTTGTCTGAGTGGTTACTAAGTTCACCAGTTGGAGACAAAGATGACCAAAGCGATTCGAGTTTATGAAGTAGGCGGGCCTGATGTGATGCAGTTGGAGGAGCTGGAGCCAGGGCAACCTGGGGAAGGGGAGGTTACGATTCGCAACCACGCGATCGGGCTCAATTACATTGATGTGTACTTTCGCACTGGCAGTTATCCGCCACCGTCACTCCCGTTCACCCCGGGGCTAGAGGGTGCAGCCGTAGTTACGGCGGTAGGTCCAGGGGTCAGCGACTTTAAACTCGGTGACCGAGTCGCTTATGCTGCGGTGCCGATGGGGGCGTACTGCCAGGAGCGAGTGATGCCAGCGCATCGGCTTTTGAACGTGCCGGATGGAATAGACGATAACACTGCCGCCGCCATGATGTTAAAGGGGATGACTGCTGAATACTTGTTGAGACGCACTTATCCGGTAAAGCGAGGAGATACTATCCTATTTCATGCGGCGGCAGGCGGTGTGGGGCTGATCGCCTGTCAGTGGGCACATCATTTGGGTGTAACAGTGATCGGTACAGTTGGTTCTGAGACGAAGGCAGAGCTTGCCGCTCGCCATGGGTGCGACTTTCCAATCCTCTATAAGGACGAAGATTTTGTGGAGCGAGTGCGACAGATAACCGATGGGAAAGGTGTCGATGTGGTGTATGACTCAGTAGGCAAACACACCTTTCTTAAGTCTATCGATTGTTTGAGACCTCTGGGAATGATGGTGAGCTTCGGACAGTCGTCCGGGGTCGTGCCGCCGCTCGATATTGGTCTGTTGAGCGCGAAAGGCTCGCTGTTTTTGACTCGCCCGACGCTGATGACCTATACCCAAAAGAGAGAAGATCTTGTGGCTAGCGCTAGAGAGCTGTTCGATGTCGTGTTGGCTGGCGCGGTGAGCATCGAGGTTGAACAAACCTATCCGTTGGAGCGTGTGGCAGATGCCCATCGCGATTTAGAATCACGGCGCACGGTGGGCTCAACGGTTCTATTACCGTAGATCCGTCAAGGCTGACCTGGCGGAACGATATCTTGAAAATTAATTTTCACACGCAACCCTGGTTGGTTGTCCTGGAGTTCTATTTGTAGCTTATGGCGTTTAGCCACCGCAGCCACCAGGCTTAGTCCTAGCCCGTTGCCTGCAGTGGTGCGACTCTTTTCCAAGCGAAAAAATCGTTGAAATATCTTGTCGTAGGTGGCCTCCGGCACACCTGGACCCTCGTCTGTGACGATTAATGCGGCTCCTTGCGACTCGGAACTTAGTTCAATCTTGATAGTGCCGCCGCTAGGAGAGTACTTGATAGCATTGTCTACCAGATTGGCTAAGGCCTGGAATAGCAGATCTTGATCCCCTTTGACCGCGGCCTGAATAGTTAATTGTTGATTTATGTTTTGGGATTTCTGTTCGGCCAGTGGTTCGTAGAGTTCCACTACGTCATGAATCAGCGAGTTAAGATTAACTTCCTTGGATTCGATGCGACTGGTGTCTGATTCGACACGCGCAATACGCAGTAGCGCACTAAAGGTTGATAACAATCTGTCTGCCTCTGCGAGTGCTTTGTCCACTTCATCTGCATAGGTATTGCGGTTGGTTTGTTGAAGTTTTAGCGCCTCCAGGCGGTTACGAAGGCGTGCCAGAGGTGTTCTCAGATCATGAGCGATGTTATCGGATACCCGTTGTACGCCTTCCATCAAAGTCTCGATCTGATCGAGCATTTCGTTTAAGTTTTCAGCAAGCTTGTCGAAATCGTCTCCGGTGCCCTTAGTTTGGATTCTGCGGGACAGGTCACCTGACATGATCTCGCGGCTAGTTTCGTTGATCGCTTCGATGCGACGTACCATGCTGCGGCTCATCATCGTTCCACCGACGATTCCAAGAACGGCCATCAGCAACATCCCCCAAATTAATGTGCGGATGATGGTTTGCTGAATCTTTTCGAGTTCATGGATGTCGCGCCCAACCAACAAGTGGAACTGGCCTCGAAGGGTAAAAGAGCGCGCACGTGCTTTGTGGGCCCCCCTGTCGTCTTGCGGGCTTGCTTCCAGGCGGAAGTTCAGCCACCCCGCAGGCGAGGCCTGCTCATTCGGCCACTGATCAAGGTTTCCAACAATGGGTCGGAAACGCGCGTCGGTGAGTAGGTAAACGGAGGAAGTGGTGGGTCGCTGACGGGCGACTCGTTCTGCGATCAAAGCGGTCAGTCCTGCAAGGCCTGCTCGTTCATAGCGCTCCGCTAGCCCAGTGATTTCTGCCTGAATGGTAACGTCCGTCTGTCGTGACATGAATCCCGCGGTTGACCAGTATATGAAGCCAAGTAGCAGCAACACCGAAACACTAAACAGCACCAGATAGAGCAGGGCGAGGCGAAAAGTGGAGCTCTGAAATATGCGCGTTGCCATGGATAGCCCGAATATCCCACGCTCTGTGTGTGCAGGGATTTTTTTGTCAGAACTGTCGCTATTTGGAGGCCGTATTTGCTGCCCGCATCACATACCCGGCACCGCGAACCGTGTGCAACAATGGCTGATCGAAGTCTTTGTCTATCTTGCTGCGTAATCGACTAATGTGCACATCAATGACATTGGTTTGGGGATCGAAGTGGTAGTCCCATACGTTTTCTAAAAGCATAGTCCGGGTCACCACTTGATCATGGTGACGCATCAAGTATTCAAGTAATCGAAATTCACGCGGCTTTAGATCGACCACGCGCCCGGAGCGCTTGACCATGCGTGCTAGTAGATCCATCTCTAAGTCTTCCACGTGTAAACGAGTTGTTGCGGACTCACTGTCTGCACGCCGTACCAATACTTCTAGCCGCGCCAGCAACTCGGAAAACGCGAATGGTTTCGCCAAGTAGTCGTCACCGCCGGAACGTAAACCATGCACCCTATCATCGATCTCGCCCAATGCACTCAAGATCAACGCCGGCGTGGTGTTTTTGGTGTTACGCAGTGTTTGGATAATCGACAATCCGTCAAGCTCTGGTAGCATGCGATCTACGACCATGACGTCGTAGTCGTTGTCCATGGCCATAAGCAGACCGCGTTTGCCGTTGTCTGCACGGTCAACACTGTGGCCGTGTTCCTTCAGTCCTTTTATCAGATAGGTTGCAGTGTCAAGGTCATCTTCAATGACGAGAATACGCATACTAGTGATTTCGATCCTAAGAAGAGTCAATTTGTTGCCGGGTATCGCGTATTAAAGCATACACTAGGATGACCCAAGTGTTGAGGTGCAAACGACAGACCCGCGGCTGCTGGACGCGAGCCGCGGGTCTTGCGATTAGGGACTGGCCTAGTCGTCGTGTACGTCTCTACGCGAATTTCACTGCTACAAAACGGTCTTGCCCATCGCGTGATACTAGTAATAGCACAGCATGTTTGTTTCTGGTAGTTGCGTCTTCCAACTGCAGCGCAACCTCTTCGGGTTGAGCTACATCCGTATTCCCGATTTTCTTGATAACATCACCCGGCCTTAGGCCTTGCTCTTCAGCTGGGCTGTCACGATCGACCCCCACAATCAGAACGCCCTTTGCATCCTCAGGTACGCTGAAGCGCTGGCGGTTGTCCGGGGTGAGGGGGGCTAGCGCAAGACCGAGCTGATCAGCCTCACCTGCGCTGGAATTCGAATCGGTTGAGGCAAGCTTCTCATCGTTCGACATTTTTCCTACTGTGACATTAACAATGCGCCGTGTGCCATCACGCCAGACTACTACCTCTATTGTATCGTTGGAGGCTGTACTAGCTACCAGTCTTGGAAGATCTTTCATATCATCGACTTCATGCTCGCCATATTGCAAGATTACATCTCCGACCTTGATTCCCCCTTGTTCCGCAGGACTACCCTCAACTACGCCGGAGACCAAAGCCCCACTGGCGTCCTCGAAGTCAAGGCTTTGAGCGATCTCCGTTGTTACGGTCTGGATTTGAACCCCTAGCCAACCGCGTACTACCTTGCCATTGGCCTTGAGTTGATCGACTACTGATGTGGCTAACGTCGCAGGGATGGCGAAGGCGATACCCACATTACCTCCATTGGGTGAGAAGATGGCGGTGTTGACGCCTATGACACGACCCTGCGTGTCGAACAGCGGGCCGCCGGAATTGCCTTGATTGATCGGTGCGTCGACTTGGATGAAATCATCGAACGGCCCGGACTGAATGTCGCGTCCTCGCGCTGAGATGATTCCAGTTGTCGCGGTCCCGCCCAACCCAAAGGGGTTGCCGATGGCGATAACCCAATCTCCGACTCTTGCCTTTTCGGAATCAGCGAACTCGACATAGGGTAGCGGGTTATCGGTCTCGATCTTGAGCAACGCAAGATCGGTCTTCTCGTCTTGTCCCTTAATTTCGGCTATGTATTCAGTGCCATCGTCCATAATGACTGTGACCTCGTCCGCACCCCTTACAACATGATGATTCGTCACCACGTAACCTGAAGGATCGATGATAAATCCTGAGCCGAGGGACTGGCTTTTCCTGGTTGGGGCGCCGTCGCGATGCTCGTCAAAGAAGCGCCGGAAGAAATCCTCGAACTGCGAATCTGGCGGAAATTGAAAATCAGGCATTGTGCTGGGCGCAGTAGTGCGAGTCTTACCGCTCACTGAAATGTTGACCACTGAGGGTTTCACCTGTTCGATCAGGTCAGCAAAACTACTGGGCTGGCCGCTGATCTGTTCGGCCTCGGTAGTAGCCGATGCGGCAGTTGCAAGCACCGGGGTACTGAACTGCATTGTCAGCAGTGTGGCCGAGGTTGCCAACGCAACGGCTGCGGCAACGGTCTTCATACCCTTAATTTTGGAGCGTTGTGGGCCCTTTAGTAATTTACCTTCAGTCATGGTGTGACTCCTCATGCGTCGAGTGATAAATGATTGCTGATGAACTAGTGCTCAGCG
Source organism: Gammaproteobacteria bacterium (assembly GCA_029861795.1). The sequence goes on from JAOTYS010000039.1 coordinate 18,101, forward strand.
GTATGCACGTTAACCGGTTGGTGATTACCGTTCGATGTCTACACCATTAAATATTTGTAATGTTCCCGGACTCGAATGAACATCAGAACTGACTTTGGGCTGCTTTCAACAGGGGTTGCAGTTCGCAATCGATGAGCC
>JAOTYS010000373.1 GCA_029861795.1 Gammaproteobacteria bacterium
ACCGAACAGTATTCCCAACCATTTCAACATCGTTTCCACACTAACCGGAGTTAGAGGAAAAACGCAATAGAATCAGGCGGGACGAATATTCAGGAGGGACAACACCCTGCGGCCGCTTTGAATCTGTTCGTTATATATATAAGTATCTCGGACGAACTGCCGATTGTAGTGCGGCGAACAATATTCGCAGCCATTTCAACATGGCTTGCAGCCCAGCGGGACTCCTTGGAAAGGCAGTACAATCAAACGAGGTTGTTTTTTAGGCGGGACAGCGGCCACGAACCGGATAAATCGAGTCTGAGTTCACGGCATCTAATCGGGGCAGAAACGCAGCATTTTGGATACAACATAACTCGTGTCCAGGCCCGTCTACGGTATATACTTGGGATTGGAGAACGCAGATGAAATACAAGATTGCTTTGCAAAAAACTGACGAGGGCTACAGCGTGTCGGTGCCTGATCTACCGGGCTGCTGGTCGCAGGGGGCGACGGAGGAAGAAGCGCTGGCCAACATTGAGGACGCGATCCGCGAGTACCTTGCCGCGCGCGAGAAATTGCTCAAAGGGGCTGTAGTACGCGAGGTCGAAGTTGCGTAACTCGTGCCCAAGATCGCGGGCATCAATCATCAAGATGCAGTTCATGCTCTGCAGAAAGCGGGCTTCCGTATCCTGCGCCAAGGCAAGCACGTCGTCATGACGGATGGCGTGCGGATTGTCACGATTCCGCGACACAATCCGGTCAATGCTTACACAATGGGCGGCATCGTGCGCGATGACGGGCTCACTGCGGCCGAGTTTCGCAAGCTACTCTAAGCGCGAACTGAGTCCATTGGGATCCCCCCCCGACATCGCCTGCGTGGTCCCGGTCTTGAGCTCATCCTTGGGGAACCCAAGAGGAAGACATTGTCCGAATCATTTCTGCCAGGAAGGCGACCGCAGCCGAGCGGCGCGAATACAGACCGGAAGCCATCCTGTACAAAGCGCGGTGCAAGTCATTTGTAAGCGACTGCGGGGAAAGGATATGTACTTAAGTCGAGCACTGCTAATGGCCGTCGCTGTGCCGCTGCTTCTCAGCAGCTGTGCAACGGTTGCGTTGACGCGCGGAACAAGCGGCTCATCCACGACCAATCCGTCAACCCCTGACGTTCCGCCCGGGCAGTGTCGGATTTGGTTTCCCGATCGCCCACCGGAGCTGCAGCCAGCGCCGGGTGATTGTGAAGAACTGGCCAAGCGTGTGCCCCCAGGGGCGAAGCTGATTTACGGGCGCGGCGTTAAACCGTGAACCGATGATTCAAGAATCGGGGTCAGCTCAGACTCGAACTTAATCGAAGCCTCGAACAAGGTGTGTGCAGAGCCGGAGAGTCCCCACAAAATCCCACACGCTGTTTTGCCTCACACTACTCGCTCGCGTGAAGCATTAGTCGCATTACAAGGTATCGGGCGACCGTGATCATTTTTCCCGTGCTCATAACGTATTTCCTCTCCGGTCAAACACAGACCGCCTTGCCACACATGAATCTGACAGTGTCTCGTAGTAACTAAGGATAGGCCTTATCGATTAAGATGCTATTGTGAAACGCTGAAGAACCCGACAGCTGAAAGATTCAACCTGTCTCATCGCGGGATCAGTGACCTGCGGTTGCCCCACCATCCATGGCAAGTGCGCTCCCGGTGATAAATCCAGCATCCGGCGAGGCCAGGTAGAGAATTCCCTTGGCGACTTCCGTTGCTGTTCCAATCCGCTTCAAAGGATAGAACTCCGCCTCCTCGCTCAAGTCGGCAAAACCTATGCGTGCCATATCCGTGTCAATAACACCGGGGCAGATGCAGTTGACCCGCACCGTCGGTGCCAACTCCAAGGCCATCGACCTGGTAAGGTTGACGATCGCGCCTTTGGAAGCGCAATAAGCTGTGATTCCGGCATATCCGTTCAATCCTGCCTCCGACGCCACGTTAACAATAGAACCACCAGATTTGTCCAGCGCGGAAAGCGCAGCGCGACTACAGAAGTAGGTTCCCTTGACGTTGATATCGATGAGCGAATCCCAAAGGTCCTCATCGGTTTCGGCCATCGGCGTTTGGGTAAATACCCCGGCGCTATTTACTAGCACATCGAGGCCACCCAGCGCCTCGATGGCGGCGCCAACTACCGCTTCACAACCCGCCGCTGTCGCGACATCGCCTGGAGCTCCCACGAGCCTTTCATGACCACCCAGCTCTTCAATCGCTTGCGCAACGGAAGCTTCCGTCCGACCGTTGATCGCGACACGTGCGCCGCTGGCCAGAAATTCTTGTGCAGTGGTTTTACCTATGCCGCGCGAAGAACCAGTAATAAGAACCGCACTGCCATCAAAAACCATTAAATGTTCTCCTATTCGGCACCCCGGCTCAGCGGGGTTCTAAATTGTGCAAATGTAAATGTATCCAATGACCGCTTCGAGTATCAAGTGGAAGATTACCAAACTTTCTTGAATGTCCGCTATAGGGATCTTCGATATCCACAGGGTTGTCAGAGCAAATCAAACCGTAGTGTTTTATTTGCTAGATCGGGTTACAACTTCTACAAATCATCCGACCGTCCTAGAACTGGGATCACAAAAACGCAGGTGGACTTGAAGCGGCGCATTGCCTGGGTGCATCCCAATCAGGCCAAGGCAACGCGTGGTATTGCAGTACCGTTGAATGCTGACGCTATCCTGGTACTACGCCAGCAACAAGGGAAGCATCCGAGACGTGTGTTTACGTATCAGGGGAGGCCAGTGAAGCAGGTGAATACTGCCGCATAGAGGTTTGGATGTGATTTTTTCAAAAGGTTTTGTTGTCATTATGTTCATTCCTTCCACCCGACTGCTTCACACCAAACGATCGCCATAAAAGCATCAGCATGGTCACCCCAGTCATTGAGCGCACTCGCAGCCTTGTCCATCTGTGCCTGATCTGCCCAACTCATTTGAATGGCCGTTTCTGCGATTTTCGGGCCAGTAAACTCACCTGTCAGTACAGACATCATTGATTGGGTCAATTGTGGTGTCCCCCAGGTTTCGCTCGACGCGGATCCTATTGTTTTTGCAAAGCCCGCCGCTCGTAACAAGGCTCGCAAGCGGCGCCCAATAAAAGGGTCTCCACCACAATGCTGCCTGTATTTGAGCCAAATATCGTAGGCCTTATCAAGCGTGGCCTCTGCAGGCGCAATCAGGGTTGCGGCCATATCTATAGACCGAATGCCCACTAGCCCACCTGGTTTCAGAACCCGACGCATTTCCTGTAAGACTGCCAGCGGATCATGCATGTGTTCCAGCATGGCGTGGCTAAAAACGGCATCAAACAGGGTGTCTTGATACGGAAGTTCGTATACGCTGCAGCTTTCGAACTTGACATTGGTGAGGCCAAGCTTAGCGGCGTTCTCGCGGGCAAGTTCCAACTGACTTTCTTCGAGGTCAATGCCGGTCACATTTCCTGGGGAGGCTGCTTGGGCCAAGCCTACGGTGATCGTACCGGGGCCACAGCCACAGTCCAGGAGATTCATACCCGCACGAAGATACGGCAGGAAAAAAGCACCGTGGATGTCTGCGGTTCGTCCCGCAATGATTTGCTCGGTTAGCGCCCCATCATAGTCGTGAATATAAGCTTCTTGTTGCTTCGGTTGTTCGGTGTTGCGTGTCATTTTCTTTCTCGGTCGGGTTTTCCCATAATATTGGGAGGCATAGCTTTATATTCAATCGCCCAATTCTATTTGGCCTTTTGACCGCGCACAATAAATAGAGTAACCACACAAAAGAACAACCCAGCCTGGCTAGCATGCGCGAATTGGGTCAACCAAGCTTCGACCTGTTGTGTTGACAGATTACCCGCTTTTTGCACTATTTCAGCCGCATCTCGAAGCCCAAATAGCTGTTGGTCGACTATATCAAAGTCATCGAAGATGAATATTTTCGGTGAAATGTTTAGATTGGTTAGCCCTGCCTTCTTGAACAAACCAGGCAGTTGACGGCTGCACCACCTATTTGGATATAAATCAGATCGCTGGTGTATAACCTTGCGGGTCACTGCCTTGTCTGGTGAGTCGATCAGAGTACTATCAAAATCTGGCTCAGCCAGGACAACCCGTGCCCCCTGTGGGTCCCGATAATCTAAGCAGCCTGATTCTATTGCAGTTTCTCGGACGATGCGCAATCCTTCTTTCCATGGCCTGCCAGCTTCGATTTCTGCTCTCGCTGCTCACGAGCACCTTTCGGACGCGCGTGGCGCTGCAGGCAGAAATCGCTGCGCTGCGCCATCAGCTCGCCGTGTACCAGAGGAGGGGGCAGCGCCCGCAAATTACGCCTGCGGACCGGCTGCTGTGGTCGGTCATCTCAAGGCTGTGGTCGGGGTGGCGGCTGGCGCTGTACTTTGTCCAGCCACGCACCATCGTTGATTGGCAGAAGAAACGCTTGCGCGACTATTGGCGGAGGGGGCCGTCGGTCGACCACGGATCTCGGCCGAATTGAGAAGCCTAATTCAGCGCATGTGGAGGGCGAATCCAACGTGGGGATCGCCCCGTATCGTGGGCGAGCTTCACAAACTGGGCATCCATGTCGCCAAATCCACTGTGGAGCGATATCGACCCCGGCCTGATGGACCCCCCTCTGCTCCGTGGAAGACGTTCCTCGATCAGCACGTCAAAGATCTAGTATCCATCGACTTCTTTGTCGTGCCGACAGTGAAATGCAAAGTACTATTTGTGTTGATTGTCCTGGCGCATGACCGGCGGCGGGTCGTCCATTTCAACGTCATGGAACATCCCACGGCCGAGTGGACCGCCCAGCAGGTCGTCGAAGCGTTTCCCTGGGATTCGGCGCCTCGATTTCTCCTTCGAGACCGAGACCGTGTCTACGGTGAA
>JAOTYS010000374.1 GCA_029861795.1 Gammaproteobacteria bacterium
GTCGAACACGGCACCGAAGCTGAGTGCTGCCAGAATAATCCACATGAACATGCAGCTAATGCCCAGGGACTTACGCACGGTGTCTTCCAGAACCTTGTGGGTCAACCGGCGTTTCAACAGCGCGGCAATGGTGGCCGCCGCCGCGCCCACTGCCGAACTTTCGACCAGGCTGGTGACCCCCATCAGGAACAACCCGGTCATGGAAAAGAATATGAGCAGGGGAATTATCCCGGCTCTGAGCAGTTTTAACTTCTCTTGCATCGGTATCTGCCGCTCCTCCTTCGGCAACGGCGGCCCTAGTTGCGGCTGGATCCTGCACCTGACAACGATGTAGAGGATGAACAGCCCCGCCAGCAAAAGGCCGGGAAAGACACCCGCCAGCCATAGCTGGCCGACCGGTTGCCTGGCAATCATTCCATACAAGACAAGAACCACACTCGGGGGGACCAATATTCCAAGGGAACTTCCGGCCTGAATCACGCCGGTGATCATTATCTTGTCATAGCCGCGCCGTAGCATTTCGGGAAGCGCGATACTCGCCCCAATCGCCATCCCCGCCACGCTCAGCCCGTTCATGGCTGATATCACCACCATTAATCCGATCGTGCCCACAGCCAATCCGCCTTTAAGTGGGCCGAACCAGACATGAAATGCGTGATACAGATCGCTCGCAATTCCGGACTCGGATAACATGTAGCCCATGTAAATGAACAGCGGCAGGGTCAACAGCGGATACCAGTTAAAAAGCTTGAAGGCAGCGCTGAATGGCATCTCCACACCGCCCACTCCCCACAGCAGCAGCGCGAAGAAAGTAGCGACAAACCCGATGGCACCGAACACACGTTGCCCGGTAAGCAGCATCAGCAACATCGAGGAAAACATCAACAGAGCAATCAGCTCATAACTCATGAACCATCCTCATTTTGTTGAAGCTCGCTTAAGGGTTTTCCTCTGGCCTGCGCCAAGTCCTTGAAGAACGTGGATATCACCTGCAACAACATCAGCACGATGCCGATCGTCATCACGACCTTGATAGGCGCCATGGGTGGTGCCCATACAGAATAATTTTTTTGATTATATTCAATAGCGTATTGAGTACTTGAAACGCCGCCGTAGAAGAGAATCACGATGTAGAAGAGCAAAAAGAAGGAGGTAATCGAGTCGGTGAACGCCCGTCGCCTTAAAGACCACCGGCTATACAGCAAATCCATCCTGACATGCGAGTCAATCTGCATGGAGTATGCCCCGCCGAGCAGGTAATAGGCAGCCATCGTCATCTGCGCCACCTCCACCACCCAAATGAGCGGGATATCAAAAAAGGTTCTGGATATGGACGAATACACCAGAACGCCCATCATGACGAAGATCATATACATAACGAATCGACCCACGCGACGGTTCATTGCGTCAACGTACCGCACATAGATTTTTATGGCGTTAGGCACAAAATCCTCTCTCCTCTGGTTCCGTTGGTTCGGAGTGTTAGAGGCTTGCTCGGTCGGCGATTAGAGGTTTACCTTCCCCGGCTTCGCTGTAAAGCCGGGGAAAGCCTTTGTATTTACTAAACGCTTGGTTCGCGGTTATCCGTATCGGTAGGGACGCCCAGCTTCTGCCATGACTGCAGCATACTGTTTGAAAATTTCGATTACCTGAGCGGCCCTTGGGCCCGTCTGGGCGACCTCGTCCCAAAACTTCTGAGCCTCATCTTCCACTAGCTGCCACTCGTCATCAGGGATAGATGTGAGCTTCAGTTTTGTCCCTTGAGTTCGGAGATCTGCTTCACCCCCCCAATACCAATGCTGGCGGTAATAGTGCGAACTATCCATGCAAACACGGAACAATTCCTGCAGATGCTCAGGCAGGGCGTCCCATGAATCGGTGTTGGCAAAATAGGACCCACACCACGCACCGGAAATGTTGTTGGTCAGGAAGTAGTTGGTCACATCGGCCCATCCGACTGTGTAGTCCTCGGTGATGCCGGACCAGGCAATACCATCGAGCTCGCCCGTTTGAACCGCGACCTCGATGTCCTCCCAGGGCAGCGTTACCGGGACAACGCCAAAGCGCGACAGAAACTTACCCGCCGTCGGAAAAGTAAACACGCGCAAGCCTTTGAGATCTTCAAGGCTGCGAATGGGATCAACGGTATTAAAGTGACAAGGGTCCCAGGCGCCGGCGCTGAGCCAGGTGACGCCCTCCACCTCGCCATAGGCTTCTTCCCAGATTTCTTTTAGGCCGTACTGATTAAACAGGACCGGTACGTCCAGGCTGTAGCGGGTTGCAAAAGGGAAGTAACCGCCAAATACCGAGATATCTACAGGAGCCGCAATGGAATCATCGTCACTCTGCACGGCATCGATGGTGCCTTTTTGCATTGCCCTGAACAGCTCACCCGTGGGCACCAACTGATCGGCCGTATACAACTCGATAATCATCTCGCCGTTAGCGATTTTGTTAAAGGAATCGATGGATGGTTTGATGACATGCTCAGCCAGAGGACCGCCGGCATAGGTTTGAAGCCGCCATTTGATAGGCGTTTTCGATTGCGCTATCACATGGGGTGCGTTTACCGTTGCCACTGCAGCTGCGGTCCCCACCCCTGCTTTTTTGAGAAAATCGCGTTTTTTCACTCTACCTGCCTCCTTTAAATGGTGTGTAGGTCATTGCTATTTAGGTTGGCCACTTTATGATTAGCAAAATCGAAATGTCAATGGAGAATAATGAGCCCTCCCAATTCAGAAGGATCCAGATCTGTAACCCCGACGAAAGGAGGAATGACGGTCAGCCGTGGGGGTCCGCTCGCCGATATTCCGAAAAACCGCTCCACTTCCCGCAGATCGGTGGCGAAGGCGATGATTGTGCAGGGATTGGTCGCGGTCACTGTAGCGCGGGGGCTCGACCTCGTAGACGCGCTGGATCAGCCGTTGCCCACGCCGAGTTCCGCGGCTGCGGGTCTGGTTTTGCGGGAGGGAACCGTGGCCGGATCGCACCTGATCTCGCCTGCTGTATTTCTTGCTAAAGAACAGTCAGCCCACTCTTGACGATAAGCGCATTACCATAAACGCGACATTACGTGTGGTTTCGAATCACCCGCTTTGAGTTTTGAAGATGCGCTTAGCATGCCGCTTAACGCTTGCTGTGATTCTAGGTGTCGGATCACGGAATATTTGATGTCGAATGACCGATGATTTCCAGACTCTTGGGCCCACAATTCAACAGGAGATCCAGAGCACTTAGGTTATATCTAAACTCGCCCCACAATTGTGGATAAACGGGAAGGGCAAGACGCGCAAAGACTAACCGAATACCATTGCGCCGAAACTTATCGACATCGAGATGCTTCTCAGCACTTGGTAATGACAGATAGGTATCGGCATTCAAAGCCCGGCAAACTGAGATCAGGAGGTCCGTGCCTTTATCACAGACACCCAGTTGCGATTGTAATATTCGGCGACTCTTGAGCCCTAACACACGCCAAAAAAAAGTTATGAGATCAATATTAAGGTCGACGAGTAACCGATGACTTTTGTGGTAGATTTCCTCAACGGTGGGTAGATAATCCTCGCGATAGGGCGCATTGGAATATTGCTGCGAAAGGCTAAGGAGATGCTTTCTTCTCCATTCCTTTTCGTCACAAATCTCAACGCTTCGGATGCTTTGCATACCTCTTCCCTTCTTCCATACTGGTACGGAAAGCCACAACTCACCCTTATCGTTTTTCAGACGATTGCGGGTCATCCAACTTCGTCCAAGTGGAAACTGGACATTGTCCAGCAGCACTAATGCATCGGCGCAAAAGGCCTTGTAGAAGAAACCCGACCAGGGGAGGAAAATCGGTTGGTGGGTTGTGACGACCATGCAAGAACACTCCTACGACGGCGCCCCGCAATGATTAAGCTCGTCGATCACGATCGTTCCTGTTTGATGACTGCTATGTTCTCGCCCTCGTCGTGACATTGTCTCCTTGGGCAACATTAGGTGCGATGGCCCGCCAGCCGCACAAAATTGTCAAACATCAGACGGGCCAGGGTTTCGAAAAGCTCAGCGTTTTGTCCCGCCTCCTCCACGAATCGTTGCAAAGCACCTATTCCCTTTAGCTCCTCTAGCGCAGCTACATACTCAGGAAAGATCCCGGTGTCGCGCACCAGATCGGCAGTGAGCTCCATATGAAATTGCACACCATAAGCGGCGCGACCAACGCGGAAGGCTTGCACCTCGCAGCCCGTTGAGCGGGCAAGATGATATGCACCCGGCGGCAGTGCGGCCACCGCATTGAGATGCCACTGCATGGTGCGCGTCCGTGCAGGGAACCCGGTGAACAAGGGGTCCGCCGCACCTTCGGATGTGAGCTCAACATCGAGGACACCGATTTCGGGCTCCGCAAGCACACCCACCTGCCCGCCCACTGCCTCGGCGAGCAACTGGCAGCCTAGACACACCCCAAGCAGCGGCATGCCGCTTTCTACCGCGTCGCGAATCACTACCTTCTCGCGAGCGAGCCATGGATAAAGGTGTTCTTCGTCGGCCTGTTGCGGCCCACCCATAACAATCAACCCGTCATAGCCATTTAACGATGGGATCGTCACCTCAAGATGCATGTCAATTGGGTCCCAACCAATATCATCCATTCCCATGAAGTCCCGGAAGATTCCCGGGTGATCGATCTCAGAATGTTGCAAAACAAGAAAGTGCATGGTCCTTAGGGCTGCAGTCGAGGCGCAATGCTTACAAGTTTAAGAGAAATCCTTAACCGACCCTAATCCTCTAGAAACAATTGAGACGATTCATCGTTTGCGCGAAATAAGCCAGTAGACGACTCGTCCGTCGAACTTGACCGGCGACGCCATCAAGGCGGTAATCAACACTTA
>JAOTYS010000375.1 GCA_029861795.1 Gammaproteobacteria bacterium
CAATGACGTGAGCTAGTTCATACACCGTATTATCGAGATCATCTGGTTTTACAGATCGATTGACCAGTCCATACTCCACTGCGGTTTGCGCATCGATGAACTCACCGGTAAGAAGCATTTCTAACGCACGCTTACGACTTACATTACGACTCAAGGCAACCCCTGGGGTCGAGCAAAACAATCCAAGATTCACGCCCGAGACTGCGAATCGCGCATCAGTTGAAGCGATGGCGAGATCGCAGTTAGCCACAAGTTGACAGCCAGCGGCTGTGGCAAGGCCATGTACCCTCGCGATCACAGGCTGGGGCAGTTCAATGATGCTCAACATCATCTTGCTGCATTGTCTGAAAAGTTGTTGGTAGTACGTCTTGTCCGGTTTGGCACGCATCTGTTTCAAATCATGGCCCGCGCAAAATGCCGTACCAGACCCAGCGAGCACCAAGACTCGGATAGTGGAATCCTCAGCGATCGCATCCAATGCGTTTTGCAGCTCCGTTAACATCTGTTCAGACAAGGCGTTATACTGCGTCGGGCGGTTGAGCGTCAGTGTGGCCACCCCGCTGTTATCGTGGCGCAATAATACGAGATCGTTCGCACTCAGAGGGTTGGCGGAGCTCGTCATCGGGAATCTCCTTGCTGCTAGCCGGAGGGTTCATTTTGCGGCCGGACAGCACCTGATTCAAGGTTGACATGAGTGGGTTATGCTGTCTCAGGGCTGGCAACGAGTACGGGGAAGGCTGAAGAAAGCATCATGTCGTTGATATCAGTTGAAGAATTCGAACGGCTCGGTCGGGAAAAGGTCTATGTTGTCGCCCAGTTCGGATTCAAGGCAGAGTATATCGAGCATGGTAGGGCAAAAATGCGCGCCCCTTTTCGTCAGGAATTCCTGCGTCCCGGTGGTACGGTGTCGGGCCCGGTGCTGATGAGCCTTGCGGATTATGCCATGTACGCCGCTGTGCTTAGCATGATCGGTCCGGTGGAAATGGCGGTCACTATCAATCTCAACATCAATTTCCTAAAACGACCGGCGCCCAAAGATGTTATTGCCGACGCAAGGATAATTAAGCTCGGAAAGCGCTTGGCGGTGGGAGAGGTGAGCTTATTCAGTGAGGGTGAAGAGGATCCTATCGCCCATGTCACTTCGACCTACTCCATTCCGCCCGATCACGTGCAAGTGGAATGAATGTTCAGTATACCGTCGGCTGCCCAGGTTTAGAGAAATACACTTAACGTTGGAGGTATCTTTATGGCCCGGTCAAATATTTCGGATATCCGCGACCAGTTCAAGGACATCCGTGCCTGTGTGTTTGACGCATACGGAACGTTATTTGATGTGCATTCTGCCGTGGGACAGCATCGTGGGCGTCTGGGTAAGCAAGCCGATTCAGTCTCTATGTTGTGGCGCACAAAGCAGCTTGAATATACGTGGCTACGAAGTCTAATGGGTGCGCACACGGACTTTTGGGGCGTGACCGGTGACGCCTTGGACTACGCCTTAGACGCGCATTCCATAGTCGACCAAAAATTGCGTGACGATCTACTCAACGCTTACTTGTCGCTGGATGCGTACCCCGAAGTGGCAAGTGTCTTACAAACTCTGAAGCAAGCGGGGATGAAGACTGCCATTCTGTCTAATGGCTCACCCAAGATGCTAAGTGCTGCCGTAACAAGCTCGGGAATAGCAGATTTGCTCGATGAGAATCTATCGGTGGAGGATGTGGGCGTTTATAAACCTGATCGCCGAGTCTACCAATTGGCGGTGGACCGACTCGGCGTTGAGGAGTCGAAGGTCAGCTTTCAATCATCTAATTCATTTGATGCGGTAGGCGCTGCGGCCTTTGGATTCAAAGTGGCATGGGTCAATCGCTTTGGTCAACGCCGTGACCGACTGCCAGCTCAACCCCAGGCCGAGCTAAAGACACTAGAGGAGTTACCGGAGTTGTTGGGATTGTAAGGAGAAAATTATAAGATGAATGAGGTTCCTGACTCCCAGTCAGAAATGCAAATATTCAATGCCCTCCGACGCCACGCAATCGAGAATGTTCGAAGTAGCACAGATTAACGTCGGGCGAATGAATGCGCCACTAGATGATCCCGCGATGGTTGATTTCGTGGCTCAACTTGAGACGGTCAATTCGATGGCGGATCGAAGCGAAGGTTTTGTGTGGCGACTCAAATCGGAACAGGGCGACGCCACTGCATTTCGCGTGTTTGACGATCCGCTGGTGTTAATCAACATGTCAGTGTGGAAGTCCATTGAGGCGCTGTATCGCTTTGTATACCAAGGCTTGCACCTTGAGATAATAAGAAAGAAAAGGAGTTGGTTCGGGGAATTCGGCGCCGCATATATGGCACTATGGTGGATTCGCGAGGGACATATCCCGCCGGTAGAGGAGGGCAAAGAGCGCTTGGATTTGCTGCAGCGGTTCGGACCAACACCTCGAGCGTTCACGTTTGGCCACAGATTTGCCCCACCCATTGATGAGACAGTTGGGTGGAGCGCGCGGACTTGAAAGCACGCGCCTAGGAAGCCTGACTGCAACACGGGGGACATGTTTTGTCTTGTTTAGAGTGCAGCGAGGTCCAAATCCGTATAGTTTTGAATCAGTTTTGCAGCGGTACGGTATTGTCTAGACTACCGTCAGTTTACTAATAGTATTAGATATTAATGAGTCAACCCGTGTCTACTTCTCCAATACCTGGTGATGTGCTTGAGGCGCCGGCGCCACAATTCTCTGTCGAACATGCCGAGCGCATAGCAAAGCAAATTTTCGGTATGTCGGCATGCGCGTACCCGCTCCCTAGCGAACGCGATCAGAACTTTCAGCTTCAGTGTGAAGATGAGCGAGTATACGTGCTCAAGATCGCCAATCCTGCTGAGGACCCTGCGGTATTGGACTTCCAAATCAAGGCGCTGCAGCACATCGCAACGCACGACCCGGAGCTCCCTGTGCCGCGGGTTTGTCCAACACTCTCGGCAAACCCCTCCCATATCTTGGATAGCGAAGGCCAGCGCTTCATATTGCGTTTAGTTACTCATCTGGAGGGAGTTCCGCTTTCACACAAATCATCATCGCTAGCCCTTAGACACAACATTGGTCATTTGCTGGCCCGACTTGGCCGAGCGCTCAGAGGTTTTTTCCATCCAGCGGCTGGACACGAGTTGCTTTGGGATCTAAAGACGGCAGGGCGGTTGCGGCAGCATCTGATGGAAATCGCAGACTCCAAGCGACGTGAGCTTGCCGAGCGTACCCTCGATCGCTTTGAGGATTGTGTTTTGCCGATCCTCACCGGTCTGCGTGCCCAGGTGATCCACAACGATGCCAACCCGGACAACTTGTTGGTGGATCCAAACGATCCGACACGTATAACCGGCATCATCGATTTTGGCGACATGGTTCACACGGCACTTATCAACGATGTGGCGATCGCAGTCGCCTACCAACTTAGCGATGAAGCCGATCCGATTGTTGCGGCTTGCGATCTCATCGCTGGCTATCACGCGGTGACGGCGCTTAGTGATGAGGAGTTGGACGTGCTATTCCAACTTATCTGTGCGCGTCTTGCTACATCGGGGATCATTTCGGCATGGCGTGTGAAAAGCCATCCTGAGAACCGCGACTACATTCTTTCACATGACCAAATGTCCTGGGGAATGCTGGAGCGACTTGCCAAACTGAATCCCGATGAGGTGGCCGGGAATTTTCGCGACGCCTGTGGTTTGCCAGGCCGGTTTATGGCTCAAGTTGGGCGGTATCAACGGGACAACGGTATGTTGCAGCAGTTAATCGAACGTCGACATCGCACTCTGGGGCGCGCCTTTAGTCTTACTTATGAGGAGCCTTTGCATATTGTGCGGGGCGACGGTGTCTGGCTCTACGATGCCTCAGGTCGCGTCTATCTGGACGCCTATAACAACGTGCCCCATGTAGGTCACTGTCACCCTGACGTGGTGGCAGCCCTGAGTCGTCAGGCGTATACGCTGAACACCAACACCCGTTATCTGCACGAGTACATTGTCGAATACGGTGAGCGGCTCGCTGCGACGCTGCCCGGTGATCTTGGGGTATGCATGTTTGTTTGTTCAGGGAGCGAGGCGAACGATCTCGCTGTGCGTATTGCCAGGGCTTGTACAGGGGCAGATGGCGCTGTGGTCACACAATATTCCTATCATGGCAATACCAATGTTTTGCGCCAGATGTCCTTGGAAGATCTACCCACAGCAGATGCTGAGCGTTGGGTAGCGACCGTTCCGGCGCCTGATGTTTATGCAGGGACGCATCGAGCAAATGAGGAAAACGTTGGCGGGCGCTATGCGACATACATTGATACTGCCATCGATGCGTTAAGCAACCATGGCCACAATCTTGGCGTTTGCATGTTCGATTCGATGTTTGCCAGCGACGGCATTTTTGTGCCTCCAGATGGGTATCTATCAAGCGTATACGAGCGGGTGCATGCGGTGGGTGGGCTGTGTGTTGCCGATGAGGTGCAGTCTGGTTTCGGTCGCAGTGGCACCCATATGTGGGGTTTCGAATTGCAAGGGGTCGTCCCGGACATTGTGACTTTGGGTAAACCCATGGGTAACGGACATCCACTCGCTGCCGTGATTACCACGCCCGCTATCGCGGAGAGTTTCAGTCGAAGCCAGGACTATTTCAACACTTTCGGCGGTAATCCGGTGTCCTGTGCTGTGGGACTTGCAGTACTCGATGTGATAGAGCGTGAAGCACTGCAGCAGAATTCATTAGTCGTCGGTGGCTATCTAAAGGGTCGTATAGAAGCTCTTATGGAAAAGCATGACCTTATCGGCGATGTGCGTGGGGCGGGACTTTTTCTCGGTGTTGAGATTGCGCGTGATC
>JAOTYS010000376.1 GCA_029861795.1 Gammaproteobacteria bacterium
GGAAGCGCAAGGATCGGTGTTGACAAACAAATACGCCGAGGGCTATCCGGGAAAACGCTACTACGGCGGTTGTGAGTTTGTCGATGTTGCAGAACAACTTGCCATAGATCGCGCCAAGGAGCTATTCAGCGCACATTACGCCAATGTCCAGCCCCACTCTGGTTCCCAAGCGAATGCGGCCGTGTATATGGCGATGGTGGAGCCGGGCGACACCATACTAGGAATGAGTTTGGCCGACGGCGGTCACCTGACACATGGAGCAAAGGTCAACTTCTCGGGCAAACTTTACAATGCTGTGCAATATGGTCTCGACGACTCTACCGGTGAGGTGGATTACAAAGAGGTCGAGACGCTTGCCCAAGAGTATAAACCCAAGATGATTGTGGCGGGTTTCTCTGCATACTCACGGATCATGAACTGGCAGCGCTTTCGCGACATTGCCGACGGTGTCGGGGCGTATTTGTTTGTGGACATGGCGCATGTGGCGGGGTTGATTGCCGTGGGGCTTTATCCCAACCCTGTACCGGTCGCAGATGCGGTGACCACGACCACGCACAAGACGTTGCGCGGACCACGTGGTGGTTTGATCCTTGCACGAGAGAATCCAGATCTTGAGAAGAAGTTCAACTCTTTAGTATTCCCCGGTACCCAGGGAGGTCCGCTGATGCATGTCATTGCAGCCAAAGCCGTAGCCCTTAAAGAAGCGTTGCAGCCGGAGTTTAAAACCTATCAAGAGCAGGTGCTAAAGAATGCTCGCGCCATGGCCGAGGCCTTCCAGCAGCGTGGCTATAAGGTGGTCTCTGGCGGTACCGACGATCATTTGTTTCTGATCGACCTGATCGACAAGGGCATCACTGGTAAGGATGCTGACGCTGCCCTTGGGCGCGCCCATATCACGGTGAATAAGAATGCGGTGCCAAACGATCCGCGGTCACCATTCGTCACCAGCGGTTTACGTGTAGGGTCTCCGGCGGCAACCACGAGAGGGTTTAAAGAAGTAGAGATGAAACAGGTTGCTAACTGGATGTGTGACATTATGGATGACCTTGAAAACGAGGACGTGATCTCGGGTGTACGCCAGCAGGCAAGTGAATTGTGTAAACGATTCCCTGTTTATGGAGATTGAACTTTGGCCGCACACTGTGCGTGATGCGACGTTAAGGATTGGGGCGCCTTGGGTCCGCGCCAAACATAGATGAAAAAATATTCGATCTTAAGCCTAGCGCGTAACGCGTTCAGCTATCACCTAAACTGGGAGAAGGCGTGGCGCAGCCCTGATCCTAAGTCATCGTACGATGTTGTCATCGTAGGAGGCGGGGGACACGGCCTGGCAACGGCCTATTATCTGGCCAAGGAGCATGGCATTCACAATGTTGCGGTATTGGAGAAGGGCTGGTTAGGCGGCGGCAACACCGGCCGTAACACCACCATCGTGCGTTCCAACTACCTTTGGGACGAGGCGGCGCATCTGTATGAGAAGTCTATGAAATTATGGGAAGGTTTGAGCCAAGACCTGAACTACAACGTCATGTATAGCCAGCGTGGGGTGTTTAATCTAGGTCACACTTTGCAAGAGATGCGCGATATCGAGCGGCGCGTGAATGCCAATCGTCTTAACGGAATCGATGGGGAGGTCGTCACACCGGAGCAGATCAAACAGATGATCCCGATCATCAATACGTCTGCCGACAGTCGCTATCCGATCATGGGTGGGTCGCTTCAGCGGCGAGGCGGCGTTGCGCGACACGATGCGGTGGCCTGGGGATTCGCCCGAGGCGCGGACGCGCGCGGAGTCGACATAGTACAGAACTGCGAGGTCACCGCCATCCGTCGAGAGGCAGACAAAGTGGTCGGTGTGGAAACCAGCCGCGGATATATTCAGGCAAAGCAAGTGGGTGTGGTGACCGCAGGGCATTCCAGCGTATTGGCAGCGATGGCGGGATTGCGCTTCCCCATCGAGAGCCATCCATTGCAGGCCTTAGTGTCGGAACCGCTGAAGCCAGTGTTGCACACGGTTGTTATGTCTAACGCGGTGCACGGTTATATTAGTCAGTCGGATAAAGGCGAGTTAGTGATCGGCGCAGGAATAGATTCGTACAATGGTTATGGTCAGCGTGGCAGCTTTGCCACCATAGAGCACAATCTATCAGCCATCGTCGAACTCTTTCCGATTTTTAGTCGGGTGCGAATGTTGCGACAATGGGGTGGGATCGTAGATGTCTGTCCCGATGCCTGTCCCATCATTAGTCAGACATCAATCAAAGGACTGTATTTCAACTGTGGATGGGGCACAGGAGGATTCAAGGCCACGCCCGGCTCAGGATGGGTATTTGCCCACACCATAGCACAGGACCGACCTCATCCGTTGAACGAGCCTTTTTCGCTAGAAAGATTTACCACCGGTCATCTAATTGATGAACATGGCGCGGCCGGTGTGGCGCATTAAAATGGGTGTCCGCACATGTGGCGAAAAGCTGCACTTTGTTAGGAGCGGCTTCGAGCCGCGAACGACGTGCTTGGAACTGTCGTGGCAAGATGCCACTCCTACGCGTGAAGCCAAAATCCCGTGTAGGAGCCGCTTCGAGCCGCGAACGACGTACTTGGAACTGTCGTGGCAAGATGCCACTCCTGCGCGTGAAGCCAAAATCCCGTGTAGGAGCCGCTTCCAGCCGCGAACGTTGGTGAGGACAACATGCTACTGATCGAGTGTCCTTGGTGTGGTCTGCGTGATGAGTCGGAGTTCTCCTGCGGTGGTGAGGCCCATATCGTGCGGCCGAACAATCCTGAAAATTGCAATGATGCGCAATGGGCAGACTATCTATTCATGCGCAAGAATCCAAAGGGCGACCACTTGGAGCAATGGGTGCACACTCAAGGTTGTCGCCGATGGTTTGGTGCCCAACGCGACACGGTGAGCTATCGAATCAGCAAGACATACAAGCTCGGCGAATCACCACCAAAGGAACCCAGTGAGCCAACCTAGTCGGCTTCCCACCGGTGGTCGCGTCAACCGCGCTAAACCGTTGCGTTTCTCTTTTGATGGGACCTCCTATGAGGGGTATGAGGGGGATACCGTCGCCTCCGCATTAATGGCAAACGATGTCACCGTCATCGGGCGGAGTTTCAAATATCATCGCCCGCGAGGGATCGTCGCCGCAGGGGCCGAAGAACCCAACGCGATTCTACAGGTTGGTCAGGGGGCATTTACTGTGCCCAATGCGCGCGCGACCCAAACCGAGTTGCACGATGGTCTAGTGGCGTCCAGTGTTAACTGCTGGCCCAACACCAATCTCGATCTGTTAGCAATTACTGGACTGTTTTCCAGACTGTTGCCTGCCGGCTTTTATTACAAGACTTTCATGTGGCCGCCTCGCTTGTGGATGAAATACGAAGAGTACATTCGCAAAGCCGCAGGGCTCGGCAAAGCGCCTGCAGATCCGGATCCCGATCACTATCATAAGTGCAATGTCCACTGTGACTTGCTCGTAGTCGGCGCCGGGCCAACCGGACTGGCGGCCGCATTGGCCGCAGGTAAAGCTGGGATGCGTGTGATATTGGCAGACGAGCAGAATGAGCTCGGCGGCAGTTTGTTGGTGACACGGCATCAAATTAACGGTGCAAGCGCAACGGAATGGTTAGAGTCGGCCATGGTCGAACTGCGGTCGTTAGCCGAAGTGCGTTTGTTAGCACGCACAACGATTTTTGGTTATTACGATCATAACTTTCTCGTCGGACTAGAGCGCCTCACTGATCACCTTGGCCCGGCCAAGGTCACCGGACCACGTCAGCGGCTTTGGAGAATCCGGGCCAAGCGTGTAGTGCTAGCAACAGGTGCGGTCGAACGCCCGCTGGTATTTAGTAACAATGATCTCCCGGGAATTATGCTTGCCAACGCTGTCTCCACCTATGTGAATCGCTATGCCGTCAAGCCGGGATCCCGCGGGCTAATCTTCACCAATAACGACGCTGCTTATCAGACCGTTCTCGATCTACTGCGCGTTGGAGTCGATGTCACTGCCGTTGTCGATGTTCGCAGTGATCCTCGAGGCTCACTGCCCGACGAGGTGCGAGGCCAAGGCATCGAAGTGCTAACGGGTAGCGTGGTGACCAATGCACGAGGTTCCAAACGCATTCAGGTGGCGGATATTGCTAAGCTAAAGGCGGATGGAGACGGAGTCGCGAGCCTCGCGGGTTCGTTAGGATGCGACTTCTTGGCGGTTTCTGGTGGATGGAGTCCTGCGGTGCATCTACATGCACAGTCGGGTGGTAAGCCGCGTTTCGATGAAGAGCGCGCCTGTTTTGTACCCGGAGACTCAGTCCAGCCCGAGCAATCTGCTGGTGCCTGCAGCGGAACCTTTACCCTGGGGGCATGCTTTAAAGAAGGCTTGGCCGCAGGCGTCAAAGCTGCGGAGCTGACCGGATTCGTCGTTAAAGAAAAAATTTCGGCCCCGAATACGGTAAATCATACGGAGCAGCCCATCATGCCGATGTGGCTGGTAGCGTCGAATAAACCTGTAGCGCGCACACCCAAGCAGTTTGTCGATTTGCAGAATGATACTTCGGCCGCAGATATCCAGCTGGCTGCGCGTGAAGGTTATCTTTCTATCGAGCATGTTAAGCGCTACACCGCACTGGGATTTGGCACTGATCAAGGAAAGCTAGGCAACATCAACGGCATGGCAATTCTTGCTGCAACGCTGGGGCAAGACATACCGAGTACAGGTACCACGACGTTTCGCCCCGCTTATACACCGGTTACTTTCGGGGCAATTGCTGGCCGCGACGTCGGTGAATTGTTTGACCCAGTGCGCAAGACCGCCATGCATCTGTGGCACGTGGAGCACGACGCCAAGTTCG
>JAOTYS010000377.1 GCA_029861795.1 Gammaproteobacteria bacterium
TGGCTGGCCGCTGCCGGATAGGAGCATCCAATTCATCCTCCGATCACGCACCTGCCTATCGGGGTTGTATTTGTCGCATGGGTATGCATAGCGCTCGGTTTCGTCAAAAGTCGGGATAATATGCAGGGTGCGGGCTCCTATTGCGCTGCCTTACCGGCACCGTCGCCGAATTTGATTATTGCGTAACAATCCATGTCAATAAGATCAGGGCGGTGACCATGAATATGCATCGGTAGTGAAGCTATAAGTTACCGTTCTATGTGTGCTATTCGCGCGGCTGCGTGTTCCAGCATGCAAAAAATCATTTTCGACGCGTACCTGGCAACAACCAACCCAACAATAGGCCGACAAGAAATAAGCTTATTAGCAATAGCGCCCGCGATACCGAGACCTCCCATTGCAGGAAATTCACAGTGACCACTTCCATGTTCTGGAATGTAAATATGAGCACCATAGCAATTAGTGCAGTTACCAGTATTAGCTTGAGCTGTGCCATGAATTCGGTCCTCATGAACCAAGTTAAGGTATGCAGAATATGGACGTTGCATTTTTGTCTGTGTGAAGCTCCCCATATCTTGCTAATCCACCAATAAATCGACTCGTTTTGGGGTTTTGCGGTCTATTTGCATCGATGAGATCGAGTTCTTTCGCAAGGCAATCTCATTTCCCTTGCTGACCTCGCTTGGCCATGCCTTGCCGTTCGCTCGCTAAATGACTCTGCCAGCTCTGAGCTTCGATAAAAACACGCGATATTTCAGGGAAACTGTTCTTGATTTCGCGCTCCATTTCGGAGATAGCCTTCTCGACATCACCTGCAGAATTGCGGTCGTCAAAATCTAGGCTGAGCGTGAGTAATACATCATCGGGACCGAAATGCATTGTTAAGAGTTCGTTAATCGCAACAATCCCCTTTTGTTTATTGACTATTTTACGCACCCCGCCAATTACTGCTGTTCTTGCCGCTTCCCCGATCAGCAGGCCCTTACTCTCAAATGCTAGAAATCCGGCTGTGCAAGCCAAGATGAGTCCGATGACGATAGAAGTTGCGGCGTCCAGTTCTGGTATGTGTAACCATTGAGCGAGGGCGATGCCGATGAATGCGACTATTAAGCCCAGCATCGCAGCGCTGTCCTCAAACAGCACGGTGAAAATTGTCGGATCCTTACTCCGTCGAATCGCTTTGAAGTATCCCACGGGGCCCTTCTGTTTGCGAAACTCCCTGAACGCGACCGTCCAAGCTACCCCTTCGAATATCATTGCTACTCCCAGTACCAAATAGTTGATGTGGGGGCGTGTGATTGGCCGTGGATCCATCAACTTATGAATACCTTCGTAGAGGGAGATTCCCGCGCCGACAGCGAAAACCAAAATGGCCACCACGAATGTCCAAAAGTAAAGTTCCATACCGTAGCCGAATGGATGTTTAGAATCGGCAGGCCGATTGGCGCGCTTGAGTCCATAGAGCAGTAGGCCCTGGTTTCCGGTATCCACCACAGAATGGATAGCCTCGCTAAACATCGCGGAACTCCCAGTGTACGCGGCTGCAAAAAACTTGGTGACGGCAATCAGGGCGTTGCCTGCCGCTGCCGCGTAGATTACTTTTCTGGAGGAGTGGTTTGCCATGGGTGGCAGTAAGTTTTAAGCGCTAATCTCAAAGATGAAGCTTTAGCAACCATCGTTCTAAATTCGAACACTTTGAACCGCTTGCTACCTTTGCCCGTATGTTTTTATACAAAAAATACCGGGCCCGATGAATCAATCTTGATGGTGACCGCGCAGATTAATGGTGCCGGCAGCGTCAGAATCAATAGCAGCAAGCAGCATACCCAGGACGAGATCTATCAGCAACAAATTCTGAAATATTCATGGGAGACTCCGACAATCGCCAGATATTTTCTCGCCTACCAACGGCTCCCGTTATACCCGTTCGAGCTTGAGATATTATCGTTCATATCAGGTGCCTACTCTTTCTCTTTCTGGAATCAATAGTGAAGGCTTTTGCCGTGTAGCTGGTTCTCTGTCTTTGGCCTGATTATGTGCACCTAGCTCACGATTCGTCGGATCCATTGCATGCTTGATTAAATCTTCCATGATCAGACCATCCTCCGGAAATTCCGCTACTCCAATATACAGCTGCGTTGCGATTCGATCACCAATAATGTCATTTAACCTATTCACGGCAAGTAGCGCTTGCTTCTCGGTAGACTCGGGCAACGCGACAACAAACTGGTTGTTGGCTCCGTCGTAAGCTGCAACATCGATTTCCCTTAAAGCATCACGCAGTGCGCAGCCGGAAAGCCAAAACCTTATCGTATCTAAATGGTATGAGTGAATGTAACTACTGTCTTTGGTTTCTATCTTCGAGGACATTCCTGTCTTTTTTTGCCATCCCGACAGAGCGCTTGTTGGCCGCATCACGACCAGTGTCATTGGCCGCTCTAACCGGCGTGCACGCGAGATCTCCTTTCTGAATTGGGGTAAAGTCGAACGATAAGTCGGCAACGGCTGGGGTATTGACTTGAGGAGCACCTTGGAGCGACCCCGCTGCCGAAACAATCTTAACAGCCACAAGCTCCCAACAGCGAGAACCACCAGGAGTACTAGAAACCCAGCAATCACAACCAAATTGGACAGCAGCCCACTAACATTGATGATCGAAATCCCGCCACCCATGTCTCGAATACCTTTGTAGAAACCTCTGCGTTAAACGGCGCTACGCCTGCGGTTCGCGGAACGGCCCGCTTTCCGAAAACAGCAAGAAAACTGGCGTTAGCATCGCAATAAATGCCCTAAATAGATTACCGAGACAGATTCCCGCTATATCGGCTACCGCGACCTTTCGCCGAGATTCGACGACTGCGTCAGCTACCAGGGCTGAGACAAAATCTCGCAGGGACTTTCAAGGCCAGCATTGATCAATGCTTCTATTTCAGCGTCGCCAATCATGTCCAGGAGTTGTAATTAACTTATGCCTTTGTTTCCTTACTTAGACTCATGAAATAGGCGAAATGTCACATGCGTCGCCAACGGCACAAGCTAAGATTGCCAAGGAAGCTGGGTCCCAGGAGAGGTGACACCGGTTCTGCATCATGTACGGTCTTTCAACAAGCCGCCGTCCCTTTGCCATCGGAGCGCGTTCGCGAGAGTGGGGTGGTTGTGATTTTCTTTTTCCATCCAAAATCCGCGCGATGTGCCGAGCAAATGTATGGGTGGCGTTACTGCGTAAAGAGGTTTAAAGATCGCCGTTATTGTTTGCTGTTTAACCCAGAATTCCGTTCTGCAATAAGCGAAGCAACATAGCTACTGACGTGTGACTTTTCGCCATTCGATGGAGTCTATGGTGTCATCGTGAGTTTCGTATTCATTGGGAAATGAAGATTTAGGATTCGATTACTGACTTTAGGGGTAATAATTTTTTTGGTTTTTGGCGTTTAGTTTGAACTCTATCGAATAACCATTGAGATGGGGTACCAAGTGATAGGAGCAACTACGTTTTGTCGATTTCTGGCTTTGCTAATAGCTTCGATGCTGTTGCTAGGCGGTTGTGCCACGGCAAAAAAGGAGCCCATGCCTGCTCAAACCGCGGCCGTGCCCGCCACGCCGGCACCGATTGACTCTGATGGGGACGGTGTTTCTGATGATCACGACAAGTGTCCAGGGACCGATGCGGGGATAGTAGTTGGTCCGGATGGATGTGAGCTAGATGATGATGGTGATGGAGTTCCTAATGGTAAAGATAAATGTCCAAATACTCGGCAGGGTGTCAAAGTCGACCGCAACGGATGCGAAATTATTGTGCGATTAAAGGGTCCGCTATTTGAGTTCGACAAGTCACGTTTGCTTCCCGAAGCCATCGCCATCCTTGATCAAGCGGTTAGCGTGCTCAAGGAGCACGATGCCAAGCGAATTGAGATTGCCGGCCACACTGACTCTATTGGGACGGATGAGTACAACCAGGCACTCGGAGAGCGTCGCGCAATAGCGGTTAGAGACTATTTGGTCAAGATTGGGCTTAAGGCGTCGCGCTTCGTCGTGAAGTCGTATGGCGAATCTAAGCCGGTGGCGACCAACGAGACCAAAGAAGGTCGCGCTCAAAACCGTAGAGTCGAGTTGATTGATTTGACACAATAGTTGATTCCGGGTGGTGGGGTAGGCCCGGCGCTTCACGGCGCCGGGCATTTTTCCCCTTCTCAATGCTTATTTGGCGGAATACTGATCGAACACGCACAGCAAAAACACAATTGGAGGATGCGTGCTAATGAGCAAATATTAAGGGTGGATGTCCTCGTGGGATATATAGTGGATAGGATACCCCATTTGTCCGAAGAGCAGCTGGGCTGGCTGGGCCTGCAAATTGAGGCATTGCAGTCAGAAATGTGTAAAGAGCGCAAGCGCCGCACACCGGGATTATCGGCGTCAAACGTAGTCCAGTTGCGAAAACAGCTTAAGCAGGACAGTCCCTGATCCACTTGTTGAATGCTGAGAGCTACTTAATCTATAAGAAATTCAGCCTTATTTGCTGGTCGTACTCTTGGTCGTTTCAAGATGTATTCACGATTCCAATAACCTTGCTTTGCAGGCCAAACATAGATGGCTCGGTACCTGAATTACGATACTTCGCCGTATGTAGTATCGCGCGTGTCGATGTGAATGCATCACGTCGAGCTCAGTAGCGTGATGCTGAGCAACACATCTTACATCTGTGTTCGTTCAGTAAATTGGGTCAGTGGACAGTGAGGGTGATAAACTAATGTTTGTCGGGTCAAGTTCATATTAACTTTTGTAGATGGAAGAAAATCGTAAAGGATTAATAGCAATAGGCTGGCGTGAATGGGTTGTGCTACCTGA
>JAOTYS010000040.1 GCA_029861795.1 Gammaproteobacteria bacterium
TATTGGCACATCCATGCCCGCTCTCTTGTTGGAGATATCCCGCCACGCGCCGAGTAAGAATGGCTGGCCCGAGTACAGCAGCACAGGTATTGTGAGGATCAAACTTACACGGCGAAAGAATCTCGCGAACTCGAGTTCAATTCCGTACCATTCACCACTATACAACGCCACAGCCAGCACCATTACCTGCATACCTAGGACACCGGCGACCCCCAAGCGCTGCAATAATTTTTTTCGCTCCGCCTCCAATACATCTTGTCTGGTGGACGAATCATACGGATGCGCTACATAACCAATCCGATTGATCTCTTGCAAGACCTCACTGAGCTTGATTCGTGAGCGATCCCAGTATACTCGTGCCCGCCGTGTTGAGTAATTAATCTCTATACGCTGGACACCGAGGAGTTTTGTCACTTGGTGTTCGATCAACCAAACACAGGCGCCACAAGTAACCCCCTCCAGAATCAATGAGGCCTCACAAATGTTTTCACTCTCATGGCGAACGAAACTTTGTTGAACATCCGGATGGTCATACACTTGGTGCTGACGCAACGCGTCAGGAATTATCGTAGCGCCAGACTCGGGCATCGCCGTCCTGTGTTGGTAGTAAGCGTCCAAACCGGAGTCAACGATCGTCTGCGCGATCGACTGGCATCCAGGGCAACACATCGGCCGGGGAGTCTCTTGCATAGCCACCGATAGAGCTACGCCAGGCGGAACAGGCAATCCACAATGAAAACAGGTCAGCCGCTCCTGCGTTACTGAACACGAATGATCCGCTGTGGTATGCAGCATCTCGCGAGTACGTTTGTTATAACAGCGCTGAATTTGTGAGCAGCGTATATTTTACGCCAACAACAACCCGAGCCACAGTTGATCTAGATCAAACGCCGCCCGAGATAAAACCTACACCTTATCTGTCTCAGGCAACACCATTGTCAGCGCTACGGAGATATTCGCACGAGCAAACAAACACAGCATCTAGCGATATCCACTAGCGGAAGATTGATCTGGATCAAGTTCAGAGTTTGTCCGGTCAGATATCCTAAATGAGGATGGCAAAAATGAATAAGCCTCGTAGCAGTAGTCACCCCGAGTCCCCACTCCCACCATGCTGGGAGACACTAAAGAGATACTTTCTGCCCCTCACCCAAGTTCAATACGACCTCAGCATCAGGTCAAACGTGACCAACGCAAAGGCACAACCAAGCATCTCCCTTGACCAAAGGACTCAAGACCAAAAAAACGGGAGCTAGTGGGTGCTAAGACACGTCGTTGGTCTCTTTACACAGCCAAGGTATGAGTGGGAGAGCATCCGCGATCAACGCTATTCCATCAAGCAATGCCTCTTATCCTATGTCGTCATTCTTGGGGCAATTTCTCCTATCGCGGGATTGATCGGCACGACGCAGATTGGTTGGCGCATCGGCGGTGGTGATCCGATCAAGCTAACCACCGAAAGCGGATTGCGGATTGCGGCGGCCTATTATCTCGCAATCCTCGTTGCTGTCTTTACTATCGGCAAGTTGATCCACTGGATGAGTGAGACCTATGGAACCAAGCAACCGCTTTCTCAATGCATTGTACTGGCGGCGTTTACTGCCACCCCTTTGTACCTTGTCGGTATCATGCAGTTCTATCCGGTGCTGTGGTTGAACTTCATCGTTGGGCTACCGGCATTGGCTTATACCTTATATCTACTTTATACCGGCGTACCCATCATGATGAACATTCCACCGGAACGTGGATTTCTGTTTTCAAGTTCGATCATGGCGGTGGGATTGGTGGCTCTAGTCGGATTGCTTGCAGCGACCGCCGTCCTTTGGGGAATTGGCTTCGCCCCCACATTTACAGGCTGAGGATCTGAAGAAACCACGGGGCAAAATGAACGAGACCGACACTTACAACTATAAGGTAGTGCGACAATTTGCACTAATGACTGTGGTGTGGGGTATCGTTGGGATGCTGGTGGGCGTATTGATCGCGTCACAGATGGCGTGGCCTGTGATGAATTTTGACATCCCCTGGTTGACCTTCAGCCGGTTGCGCGCGCTACATACCAATGCGGTCGTTTTCGCATTTGGCGGTTCCGCTTTGTTTGCCACTTCATACTATGTCGTGCAGCGCACCTGTCATGTTCGACTGTTCTCCGATGGCTTGGCGGCGTTTACCTTTTGGGGGTGGCAAATTGTTATCGTTTCAGCAGCCATTACGCTGCCACTAGGCATCACCACCACCAAAGAATATGCGGAGCTAGAGTGGCCTATAGACGTCTTAATCGCCGTGGTATGGGTCGCCTACGCGATCGTATTCTTCGGCACTCTCGCCAAACGAAAGATTCAACACATCTACGTCGCAAACTGGTTTTACGGAGGCTTTATCCTCACCATTGCCATCCTTCATATCGTCAATAGTGCAGCACTCCCGGTAACGTGGACAAAGTCATACTCGATTTATGCCGGTGTCCAGGATGCCATGGTGCAGTGGTGGTATGGACATAACGCAGTCGGATTCTTTTTGACCGCAGGCTTTCTTGGGATCATGTACTACTTCATACCCAAGCAGGCCAATCGCCCGATCTACTCGTACAGGCTCTCCGTGGTCCATTTTTGGGCATTGATTTTCACCTATATATGGGCGGGTCCGCATCACCTGCACTATACCGCGCTACCTGATTGGGCCCAATCCTTAGGAATGGTGTTTTCGCTGGTACTGCTGGCACCTTCCTGGGGCGGCATGATTAACGGCATCATGACTCTATCCGGCGCTTGGGAAAAGCTCCGCACCGACCCAATCCTCAAGTTTCTTATCGTGTCGGTTTCGTTTTATGGAATGTCGACTTTCGAGGGACCGATGATGGCGATCAAGACGGTCAATGCGCTGTCCCACTATACCGACTGGACCATTGGTCACGTGCACTCGGGAGCACTCGGATGGGTAGGCATGATTTCTATAGGTGCGATGTACTACCTTATCCCTCGCCTATTCGGCCGCGAGATCTACAGCACCAAGTTAATTGAGACCCACTTCTGGATCGCCACCATAGGGATAGTGTTGTACATCACCGCAATGTGGATCTCGGGTGTGATGCAGGGATTGATGTGGCGTGCAGTGAACCCCGATGGAACCCTAACTTACAGCTTCGTCGAAAGTGTACAGGCTATGCACCCCTATTACATTATCCGCCTCGCCGGTGGTCTGCTCTATCTCTCTGGCATGTTGATAATGGGATATAACATTGTGCGCACGATTATGGGCGCAAAACCGGTGGAAGCAGTCATACCCGCTGCTGCTTAAATATGTCATTACAACAAAGGGCAGAAAATAAGCTCGGGTGGTTGATCGTTTTGACGATCCTGGTTGTAAGCGTCGGTGGAATTGTGGAGATTGTGCCGCTGTTTTACATGAAATCTACCACCGAACCGGTCGACGGACTTAAGCCTTATCCCCCGTTGGAGTTGGTAGGACGGGACATCTACATCCGGGAATCATGCATGGTCTGTCATTCGCAGATGATTCGCCCGTTTCGGGCTGAAACAGAACGCTATGGTCACTACTCCGTAGCGGGGGAGTTTATCTACGATCGCCCTTTTCAATGGGGATCTAAGCGCACTGGGCCGGACCTGGCGCGCGTTGGTGGACGCTATAGCGACGACTGGCATCGAGTGCATTTGATGAATCCGCGCGACGTTGTGCCCGAATCAATCATGCCAGGATACCCCTGGTTAGCGGACAACGAGCTGGACGTTAGTGACATACAGAAGAAGATGCAAGTGTTGCGCACACTTGGTCACCCATATAGCGATGACGACATCGAACAGGCACCTAACCAGCTCCTTGGTAAAACAGAAATGGACGCCATGATTGCTTATCTCCAAAGTCTTGGCCTCTTGATTAAGACACGCAGGTGAAGTGATGAGATGGTTTCATATCCTCTGGACTATTACGTTATTCGCCTTGTTTATCGGGGTGATCCTGTGGGCATGGAGTAGCCGACGCAAACAATCTTTTGAGGATGCGGCCCAAATACCGTTAGACGACGACATGAGCCGAAATCACCCGAAGGCGAAAACGGAGGACGGTGATGTTTGACTTTACAAGTCAGTATTGGACTTGGTTTATCGTCGTTCCGACAGGCCTCGGGATAGTGGGACTGATATGGCTATGTATCGGTAACACCGAAAGTAAAAAGTCAGGCGACCAAACCGAAACCGTGGGTCATGTTTGGGATGAAGATCTTCAAGAATACAACAATCCACTACCACGGTGGTGGCTAAACTTGTTCTATATCACTATTGTCTTCGCAATCATCTATCTCATACTCTTTCCCGGCCTAGGAACATTCAAAGGGGTCTTAGGTTGGACTCAAACTTCCCAGTATGAAGAGGAAATAAATGCGGCGAACCAAGACTATGGGCCATTATTCGAAAAATACGCTAAAGAGGACCTCAAGGCCTTAGTCAAAAACAAAGAAGCCATGAAAACTGGCGCCCGGCTATTCTCCACCTATTGCACCACCTGTCATGGATCCGATGCCAGAGGTGCTGCTGGCTTTCCCAACCTGCGTGACCATGACTGGTTGTTTGGCGGAGAGCCGGAGAATATTAAAACCTCAATAATGAATGGACGCATCGGTGCCATGCCGCCGTGGTCCGCATCCCTTAAGGAAGAAGAGATATTCAACGTCGCCGAATATGTGGGTTCATTAAGCGGTCGCAGCGCTGATGCTAGTGTTATCGAAGCGGGAAAACAAAAATTTCAACAGCTTTGTGTTGCGTGCCATGGCATGGAGGGCAAAGGCAATCAGGCTCTCGGGGCACCAAACCTTGCAGACGAAATTTGGCTATACGGTGGATCACAACGGGCAATCATGGAATCCATTGCTAACGGGCGCCAGGGTCGCATGCCAGCGCATCAACAGTTCCTTGGCGAATCAAAAGTCCATCTGCTCGCCGCCTATGTCTATAGCCTCTCTCAAGACACAGCCGAATAGAAAGGACTTTAATGGGAGCGTCGCCAGATGGAGATCCCCACGTCACAGCGTATCATCGCCATACTGTGGCCCTCGTTCCTAACAGCGTGCTTCGCCACCGTATTGTTCTTTGCGGTATTTGATCCGCTCGAGCTCCTGAGTGCCACGGCCTTCGGCGATACCAGTCGGCTAGGCGCATACACCATTGGTTTCTTCCTATTCTGGGTGCTTGCGGCAGTATCGAGTGCACTTACTTGTTACTTTCTACGCCCCACAGCCGGCCGGTGACTGGTAGCCTATGAACGATCAGCTAAGCAGCTCGTCTTTGGGTGACATCGAGCCAGAACTCTACGCCAAACGGCAAAAGGTCTATCCCAGAGAAGTCCATGGCGTATTCGCATTCTTGCGCACGACCGCCGTCATGGTGCTTCTCGGAATATTCTATGGTGTGCCTTGGCTTAGATGGGACGGCCGCCAGGCTATGCTATTCGACCTTCCGACCCGAAAATTTTACGTCTTCGGTCTAAGCTTTTGGCCCCAAGATTTCTTTTACCTAACAGGTCTTCTGATAGTTGCAGCGCTTTCCCTGTTTTTCTTCACTGCCCTCGCCGGCAGACTTTGGTGTGGTTACGCCTGTCCGCAAACAGTGTGGACTGAGGTCTTTCTCTGGATTGAACGCAAGATCGAGGGCGATCGACCGCGACAAATAAAACTCGACAAGTCTCCCCTATCCACACAAAAGATACTGATTAAGGGTTCTAAACACACCATCTGGATCATGTTCTCGCTGTGGACGGGATTTACCTTTGTCGGTTACTTCACACCGATTCTGGAACTGGGTCATAAGGTGCTGACTCTGGCCACCGGACCGTGGGAGACGTTCTGGATTCTGTTCTATGGATTTGCAACCTACGGCAATGCGGGTTGGCTGCGCGAGCAAGTCTGCATTTATATGTGTCCCTACGCGCGATTCCAGAGTGCAATGTTTGATAAGGATACTATGACCGTGTCCTACGATCCGAGTCGTGGCGAACCCCGTGGTTCACGCAAGCGTGGCAGCGACTACCGAGCACTCGGTTTGGGTGATTGCATCGACTGCAACATTTGCGTTCAGGTTTGCCCAACTGGTATAGACATCCGCAACGGGTTGCAGTACCAGTGCATTGGTTGCGCCTCGTGCATCGATGCTTGTGATGACGTCATGAACAAAATGAACTATCCCAAGGGTCTCATCCGCTACACCACCGAACATACGATCGAAGGCAAGCCCACCCGGGTTCTTCGTCCCCGCGTATTGATCTATGCCGTGCTGCTCGCAGGAACATTTATAGGTGTACTGTATGGCATCGCCCATCGCATTCCCGTTGCGCTTGATGTCATTCGCGACCGTAATTCCCTATTCAGAGAAACCAATCTGGGGTTAATTGAAAATGTTTACACATTGAAGATCTTGAACAAAGACAACAGCACCACCAGTTATAAACTTTGGGCCACAGGAATAGCGGGTCTTCAACTGCTGTTAGACCAAGAGATCATTGAAGTGTCGTCAGGGCAGGTGAGTGAAATACCCACAAGACTACAAGCGGACCCGGTCGATCTTCAGCACCGCAGCACCGATATCGAGTTTCACATTCAGTCGCTTGATGACGAAACTATCAGCGCGACCGAAAAGGCTCGGTTCTTAGGCCCGCTTGGACTTTCAAAGTAACTGATATGAAACCCAAACAGGCTTGGTATAAGGAGCCGTTGGTCTGGCTCATTGTCGCGATCCCGCTGTCCGCAGTTGTCGCAGGGATCACCATGCTGAGCCTTGCCATTATTTCCAATGATGGCCTAGTGGTGGATGACTATTATGCGCGTGGTAAAGAAATAAATCAGATCTTGAATCGTGACCGTCGCGCGATGGATGCGGGTCTCCGCGCCAGTGTCGAGCTCAATTACGATAAACATGAACTGAACGTGTCATTGGGCTCAGAGGCTCAGATCGAAGTGCCCGATTCGATCGATTTTCAATTCATTCATCCCGTGATGGCGGGGCAAGACCACAGGGTACGATTGCAGCAAACCTCTGCTCGGACTTTCCAAGGGTCGCTGCCCGAGCTGACACCGGGCAGATGGACGGTGCAACTCGGCACTATGAAGTGGCGCCTCTTGGGTTCGATACGGATCCCGGAGCGGGGTACGCTGGTACTGCGCGCCGATCCACCCACTTTGCAGTAGATACGCACAGACAGGTATGTGAATACTAGCGACTTATCATTGTTAGCAGCGTTCTTGATTGGGGCGTTGGGTTCATTCCACTGTGTTGGCATGTGTGGCGGCATCGCCGGAGTCCTCAGCGCTGCGTTGCCATCTAGTACGCCAGAAAAAAGAATCTATCTTCCCTTCTACCTCGTCGCATACAACGCTGGACGCATTCTGAGCTACACCATCGCTGGTGCCGCAACAGGATTAATCGGCGGCCAAATCCTACGACTATTCTCACCGGAACGAGCGCATTCGCTCGGCCAGATGATCGCCGGCGGCTTCATGATTGCACTAGGACTTTACCTGGCAGGTTGGTGGCACGGGCTGGCGATTCTTGAGCGACAAGGCCAGAAGTTGTGGCGGCGCATAGAACCTCTTGGCAGACAAGTCATTCCCGTGAGATCTCTGACCCACGCGCTGATTCTAGGTGCAGTCTGGGGTTGGCTTCCTTGCGGTCTGGTTTACTCAACGCTCGCCTGGTCACTGGCGGCCGGCAGCGCGGCACAGGGCGCCTCGCTCATGCTCGCTTTCGGATTAGGCACCCTTCCCATGTTATTGCTGCTTGGTGGGACCGCAAAGCGCTTGGTCCTCACTTCTACAAGAACATGGTTCCGACGCAGTGCCGGAACCCTTATAACACTCTGTGGGATTGTATACTTCACCATTCCGGCTACGTTCTGGCATTCGCATCTTTTTTCTGCGAAGACGCAGGATCACACCAGCAGTGCAATTGTTGCGGCTGATTCACGACTCACACCAACATCACCAGCAGATCACCATCCATTGGCCTCCCCTAGTGGCACTGAATGATATGCACGGTTCCCGCCATATCGGCTTCGCCATTGCCGCTATCGCAGTGCTCATTGTGTTACAGGCCGCCGTAAACCTTTGGCTGCTAGATCGCGGATCTACATCGCCAGGGGAATGGATATTGATCGTCACCCTAGAGCTTTTGGCAATTCTTGCGGCGCTTGCAATATTGTGGGCATGGCTCGAGAGAAAGTTACTAAGACCCCTAAAAAGACTTACAGAGGAAGTCGAGATTATTTCGCGCAGCAACCCTGCACATACCCCTACACTCATCGACACCGAGCAGCTAGGTTCACTACCACATGCCGTTAACGAGCTAGCTCAACGATTTCTGCGCAATACTAATGAGATGCAAAAAGCCATGCGCGCCGCGGCAGATACTTCAGAGAGGCGCAAGATCAGACTCGAAACCATTCTGCGAGATCTAACTGAGGGCGTTGTCGTATGTAACCTCGAACATCGCATTGCGATGTTCAACCCAGCCGCCGCCAAGCTGCTAAGTGGAGGGGCACCAATCGGTTTACACCGATCAGTGACGGGTATGCTGGACCCCCACAAGCTTAACGAAGCACTTGCAGACCTGCAGAAAAACGACCGTCAAAGGCGTTCCCCTGGCATCAAGGAATTCCCCTGCCCTACGGTCAATACCAAGATAAAATGCGTGCGCACTCGAATGATTCTCATCCGCGAGGCGAATGGTCGATGCTCGGGCTATGCCCTGTCGCTGGATCGTCTACCTGAGGACTATCAAGCTCTCAGCGAACAACCGGCGCAAGATGATCTGCCGTCTCGCCCGGAATTCTATGATTTTGATCTGTTCGAACAATCTTATACCGGATCGGTTTTTGAACGACCGTTGGCAAAGCTAGATTATGTGGTGTTTGACACCGAGACAACCGGTCTGGAGCCATCCAGCGGCGACGAAATCATCCAAATCGCTGGTGTTCGCGTAGTCAATGGGAGAGTGTTGACAGGCGAGACCTTCGAACAACTGGTCAATCCCGGCCGACCTATTCCCAAGGCATCGATTCGTTTTCACGGCATTACCAATGACATGGTCATCGATCAACCACCTGCATCCCAAGTGTTGCCATGCTTTCTCGAGTTTATCGACGATGCAATCCTTGTCGCCCACAATGCTGCATTCGATATGAAATTTATAAAACTGAAGGAGGCTGATGCTGGAGTTGAATTCAACAATTCGGTAATCGATACGCTCATCCTTTCAGTCGTCCTTCATCCCAATCATTCGACACATACACTCGATGCTATCGCCGAGAGATTTGGTGTAGAAATACGCGGCAGACACACCGCCCTAGGCGACGCAATGGCCACGGCGCAGTTGTTCGCTAAAATGATCGATGCACTAAAACAACGCGGAATTGTTACCCTAGGCGATGCCATAAGCGCCTCAGACAAGGTGTTTGAAATTCGCCGGCGTCAGGAGCAATTCTAAAAAGTGCCAGTCAATACGACTAGAAGATTTCTCCGCTGAGCTCAGCTCTGACACGAGAGCGAAATTTCCGTATGGCTTTAAAGCTGTCCACGAGCATGTCCTTGTCACGCTTTGACAGGGCCTCCGGAGGCACATGGTTCCCCAACGACTTGCCAGCCTGATAGTCCGAAAGCTGTTGACGCAACAATAGGTCGGTGATGTGCCGAAAAGCACCACATAGATAATCGTGCTCATCGTCGTGCAATATGCCTGCGCGGTGAAGACTGTCGAGGCGCGTAAGGGTGGAGGTCCCTGTAACGCCCTCACGTAGTGCGAACAAACGCACAGCACCAACCAATGGAAGTGTCCCAGTTAATTTCAGGTTGACCTTTCCATGATTCGGACCAGGTAGTGGATCTCTTTGCAGGTGGCCAAACAGACCTAACGCTACCCCATGCTCCTCATCGACCTTAAACATTTCACGAAGAAAGTACGGTCTTTTAGCGGTGGCTGCAACATGGTCTCGCAACTGTTGGGACAAAAACCCATCGCCGTGGACGCATACGAAATCAAAGAAAATATCCGCAAGTCGCAGCACCGTACCACTTCCCTTTCCGACCCATCCACTGACCTGCTTGCACCACTGGGATATGGTTTTCCTCCACAATGGATTAGTCGCCATCACATATCCAGGGCAAAACTCGAACCCCACTTCGTTAAGCGCCTCAGTCATTCGGCCAGCTAGCTCGATGAACCAAAGATCGATCTGATCATGTTCACTGTCAGGGTAGTCGGCCAGAATAAACCCGTTGTCTTGATCGGGATGCAGGAAGCTTTCTCCGCGCCCTCCCGAACCCATCACAATGACGTCAAAGGCTACCGGTGGTGTACCGAATCCATCTGTACACATTTCGCGCAGGCAAAGATCAATAACTCTTTTGTAGAGATCATTGTTAATATGTGTAATCAGTACCTGAATTTCTGCAGCAGGTACGGAGTCGATAAAAAGCTCCGAGGCCACTTCTACCTGAGCCTGCTTGGTATTTTTCATACCCGAGAGATTCTCTACATGAGTCAGGCGCTCGATCTGCCTAACCATTTGCGAAGCGGCGACCGCCAGTGCCTCGTGCTGATGTAAAACTCCAACGACCTTTCTGCTTGAATCTAGCACTGGCATGTGTCGCAATTTACTACGCCTCATGCTGGCCAAAGCATGAAAAAGATAGTCACTATCACGCACAGCCTTTAAGGGCGAACTCATGGCATTCTTCGCGGGCGTGGTGGGCTCAACTCTGAATGCCACACGCCGACAGATGTCTTGCTCAGTGATGATGCCCACTGCGTGACTTTCCTCATTTTCCACTACGGCGCTAGACGCAGCATGCTGTTCCAGCAGCCGCACCACCTCATGACAAGTTGTCTCCAATGAAACCCTTACTGGTGCCGCCCCCATATAATCTTTCACAAGACACCGAAAAATTTCAATCTGTGACACCATTTTACAAATTTTACCCGTTTCACCGCGATCAAGATCATGTAATACCAAAAAAATACCGCCCTAGGGCGGCAGTTCAATCATCCATTAACCCGGGGAGGAAAACGTAGCTAATGGACCTCAATTGCGATCTTCTTAGGCTTTGCCTCTTCGACTTTCGGAAGGCTCAGCTTCAACACACCGTCTTCGTACTTCGCCTGAACTTTATTCTGGTCGACATGAGTTCCCAAACGCATGCTGCGCACGTATTTCCCCACCCGTCGTTCCTGACGAATCACACGACCACTCCTATCCTTGTCTTCTTGCTCCATCTTCGACTCCGCATTGATTGTCAGCACATCATCGTTGATAGATACATCGATATCGTCCTTGCGGACACCCGGCAAATCAGCCTTAACTATATATCTTCCTTCTTCTTCAGATATATCCACCGCCGGGACCATTCCCGTATCTTGCGCCACCTGACGCATAGGCCTAAAGAACCCTTCAAAAAGGTCGTCAAAATCATCACCCAACCGATTTCTCCGACTCACAAGCTCATTCATCGTAACCTCCTTTCTATTACTGTTAAATTTAACAATGGTTATAATTCTGGCCGACCACAAGGCTCGCGCATTGACATAGATCAAGAATTATCACGGTATTGTGGTGTCTCCTCGCTCGCTGTAGGTCGGAGGCATTGATCCACGATGCTTAAGGAGCGCTGTAGAAGTGAAGTTTGTTGATTACTACAAGATCATGGGCGTTGAAGAAGATGCCTCCGCAGAAGACATAAAGAAAGCGTATCGCCGGCTGGCGCGAAAGTACCACCCGGACGTGAGCAAAGAGTCCAACGCGGAAGCCAAGTTCAAAGAACTCGGGGAAGCCTATGAGGTCTTGAAAGACCCGGAAAAACGGACGGAGTATGACGAGTTAAGGCGATATGGTGGTGTGGCTGGCGAGGAGTTCACCCCCCCGCCAGGCTGGCAACCCCATGCGGGCTCCAGGGGTGGATTCACAGATGCTGACGCCGCCCACTTTAGTGATTTTTTTGAAACGTTATTCGGCAACTCCAGACACGGCAGCCACTATTCTACGGCCTCCCGAGGTTCAACGTTCGCAATGCGAGGTGAAGATATTCACTACCGCATCCCGGTTTCGTTGGAAGAATCTTACGATGGCGCTACGCGCAATATTTCACTGCATACCCATCGCCTCGATCAACGCGGACAAGCCGTTCCAGACATTAAAACGTTGACTATCAAAATCCCCAAAGGGGTCACAGACGGCCAGAAAATTCGGTTGCGTGGCCAAGGAGGCTCCGGTATCGGTGGCGCGCCGGACGGTGATCTATACCTGGAAGTGGAGTTAACCCCACATCGCCACTTCATTGCGGAGAACAGAGATATCACATTGATTCTACCGATTAGCCCATGGGAGGCCGCGCTCGGCGCTACAGTACAGGTACCGACACTAAGTGGACTCGTGAACTTAACTATTCCTGCGAATGCGAAAGCCGGTCAGAAGCTAAGGTTAAAGGGCAAAGGACTTCCAGGAAAACCAGCCGGGGACCAATATGTCGTCTTACAAATTGTCATTCCGGAGGTAAAAAGCGACGCCGACCGGGCCCTGTTTAAAGATATGCAAGAAAAAATGACGTTTAATCCGCGTACCAGATTAGGAGTATAAGATGAGCCCGAAAACTCATGCTCACTCCCCAGAGATCCTCAGCGATTCCGTCGGCTATAACCTCCAGGAGTTTTGTGAGCTATGCGTAGCCGACGCACAACGCGTAGTCGAAATGGTCGAACTGGGCGTACTCGAACCCGCCGGAGAAAATCAGAACGAGTGGCGCTTTAGCGCTTATAGCATCATGCGCTTTCAAAAAGCGCAACGGCTACAACATGACTTGGAAATCGATTTGCCCGGTGTTGCCCTGTCTCTGGATCTTCTGGAAAGCATCGAATCCTTACAAAAACAAGTAAGATCGCTGCAAGAGCAGATTCGACAGTTACTGGGCTCGAAATAGACGGTGGGTTCGCCTATAGGCGAACATCCCGTGCTTAAAAGATGGCAACCGTGCGCCTGAAGACGCACCTACCGAGTCTAAGACCAATTTAGTACAATTCCGATCCTCAGAGCTGCCATACATTTTTTGGCGCGGCGCGGTCGGCCCATTCCATTCGTGACTGATGACTACCTTACCAAATTGGGCTTGATCGGACCGGACGGCGTTGGCAAATCCAGCTTGCTCGCTCTCATCGACGGGGGGCAAAGGATTCTCCCGCTCCTAGCCCAGGGGGGAAAAGGGTAAGCTTGAATTCCGTCCACCCCGGCGGACACTGGTCGGCATCTACATTAAATGTCTGTCCTTGCGGGTTCGTACAGGCAAGATCAGGAAATGCGACATTGTCGGGAACGACCGTCCAGCCGACTGGACACACTTGGTCAAAAACCTGGTATAGGGTCTCATCCTGATTCGTGCAGCGAACAAATCCTGCCCCGCAAAAGGGAAAGCCGGGGTCAGAAATATTGCACCCGTCGCTGAATATATTACCGCCGCCGCTAGACGTACCACCGTCGCCACATCCAATCAGTACCACAAGAAGCAAAAGGACCGAATGCCTCATCAGCCGTCTCCTTGCTCAATCTGATTGCGATACCAAGACCTTGATAGTTGAACTAACAAAACGCTTCCCGCTGCAACGCAATCATGACTCGCTACTAAGCATCACAGTCCCGCAGCTTGCATACCTTGATCCAGATCAACACCGCTGTAAGTGTCGGTTGTCATAGGCTGCATAACCAGTTCGCGGGAGGGTCAGCAGACGAAGCAAGTTGCATGTCAGTTCATCCTGATCGAAACTTCTTAATGTCTAGTTTGGGTTGCGAAACCGGCCCTTCGATGCGAACTTCCGAGTTCGGCCATGAACGACTGTTCGTGGCTCTTGATTGCAGTGTCCACTTACGCTGAGAAAAGCAGCCGTTCGCTAAGAAAAACCTCACTGCCGCTCATAACTCGCAAGAGACATTTGACCTCAATTGGCTCACGCCCCATCCGACCATAGAATTTCGCCAAGAGAACAATCCGGAGGAAACGATCTCGTTAGCCGTGGAGTGAGTTCAAAGAAAGATTCGTCGCCAAAATCGACGACGATGCCAGGTGATGCGAAGACGAAGCGGGGGCGCTCGCTCGGCGTGAGCGCCGCGAGGACCGAGCGAACGACGCAAGCCGCAGCATCAATTCTGGGTCCGCTTGACTGTGCATCGGACGGCCCTGTTAAATAGGATGCATATTTGACCGGGTCACCGCCATGGATTTTCCACATCCCAACAACGAGGCCGATCGGCTCGCAGCAGTCCAATCGTACGACATCTACGGATCGGAACCCGAAACCGCTTTCGACGATCTTGCTGAACTCGCCGCGCAGATCGCCGGCGTACCCATCTCGTTGATCAACATCGTTGGCGACGCAAGCATCTGGGTCAAGGCACGTCATGGCGTTCCTCCAGATCTTACCGAGGTACCCCGCGGCGCGGTGTGCTGCGCCCACGCTGTCTGCCAGAGCGATCTTTTGATCGTTTCCGACACGCACTCGGACGCACGGTTCAAGGAGCTGCCGTTCATCTCGACCGAGCCGTTCGTGCGGTTCTATGCGGGAATGCCGTTAATCGATTCGGGGGGATATGCGCTCGGGACCCTGTGCCTTATGGACCTCGAGCCCCGCGAGCTTTCTTTTGAAGTGACGGAAGGCATGCGTCGCCTGGCGCGCCAAGTCGTGGCGCAGCTCGAATTGCGCATCAAGCTTGCCGACGTACAACGCGCGCGACAGGAACTCGCGAGCGAGAAGGAGCGCGCCGAAAACCTGATCCTGAATATCCTTCCGGCCGATATCGCGAGAGAGCTCGGGGAGACGGGCCAAGTCGAGCCGCGTCATCATCCTTCCGCAACGATCATGTTCACCGATTTCGTAAGCTTCACGCGATCGGCCGAGCAGCTCGCCCCCCGCGCATTGGTCGACGACCTACATCAGTATTTTTCCGGATTCGACGATATCGTCCGGCGTCATGGGTTGGAGAAGCTCAAGACCATCGGAGATGCGTACATGTGCGCTGGCGGTCTATCGAGTGACGACAAGAGTCATCCGGTCGAGACCTGTCTGGCCGCGCTTGAAATTCAGCACTACATGGCACGAGCGAACGAGAAGCGGGACCGCCTTCGCCAAGCTCCATGGGAGCTGCGCATCGGTATCCATACCGGAAACGTAATGTCCGGGGTCGTCGGCAAAGACAAGTTCACCTTCGACATATGGGGCGACACTGTGAATATCGCCGCACGCATGGAGAGCGCGAGTGAGCCGGGCCGGGTGAACGTTTCGGAGAGCACCTACCAACACGTCAAGAACTATTTCGAGGTCAGCCCGCGCGGCCCGCTGGACGTCAAAAATAAAGGCCAGCTACCCATGTACTTCCTCGATGGCTTGAAACCGGATTTCTCGCGCGACGGGGACGGGTGGCGACCGAGCGATAAGCTCAAGTCCGCGATGGCCGGCGCGACCTCGGCGTGGTCGTTGCCTCAGTAAGCGGTTTCAAAGCGCCGTAGGTCCGTTGAATATCAAATGGCAGCAGCGGGTCTACTAGCAACCATCGATCACTAATCAGGAGCAGTTCTTACATTGTCAGACTGGAAGGTCGCTGACGGGTCGTTTCCCGTAATCCACGATCAGGCTGTGTGTCAGGTTGAGTCCCGACAATGACATCTAGTACCGCACCCAGTCGAACTTTCGATGTAAAAAAATTCTCCACCATTCATGCGGAGCCGCTGGCGTTGATTCAAGTCAACAATTTGCACGAAGGCTCTGTCATACACTCACGCTGGAACTAATCTCAACACCAGCACATCGAACTCGTCCCGGCAAGCTCGGGCACGATGCCTTTGGCAAAAGCACTGGAAATAGTCGATTTCTACTATGAACTCGCAAAGTGTCGCGCGTGTTTCCGGCCTTATCCATCGCTATGGTGAGACAGCCGCGGTAGATGATCTCGATCTGGACATCCCGAGTGGTTGCGTAGTGGGCTTGATCGGACCGGACGGAGTGGGCAAGTCTAGCTTGCTCGCTCTCATCGCCGGGGTGCGAAGGATTCAGCAAGGCACTGTGCAGGTACTTGGTGGCGACATGCGCAGCAGCCGTCACCGGCATTTAACTTGTCCGCGCATTGCCTACATGCCGCAGGGGCTCGGGCACAACCTATACATGACTTTATCGGTATCCGAGAATGTGGATTTTTTCGGCCGCTTATTCGGCCAGTCTCAACGGGAACGTCAGTCGCGCGTCCAAGATCTGCTTGCCAGCACTGGCCTTGCACCGTTTGCCGATCGTCCAGCGGGAAAGCTTTCCGGCGGCATGAAGCAAAAGCTAGGATTGTGTTGTGCTCTGATCCACGATCCGGACTTACTGATTCTCGATGAGCCTACTACTGGCGTTGACCCCCTTTCGCGCCGCCAGTTCTGGGAACTGATTGATCGTATCCGTGCCCGTCGTGAAGGGATGAGCGTGCTGGTGGCTACCGCGTATATGGATGAAGCGGAGCGTTTCGATTGGCTCGTGGCGATGGATGCCGGTAAGGTCATGGCGACCAGCACACCCGACGAACTGAAATCGCGCACCCGGAAACACTCGCTGGAGGAAGCTTTTGTCGAGCTACTTCCTTTAGAAAAGCGTCGAGGACACCGCGCCCTGACGATCCCACCTCATCACTCCCGAGACCATGACTCGGCGATCGAGGCCCAAAACCTGACCCGGCGGTTTGGCAATTTCACT
Organism: Gammaproteobacteria bacterium; assembly: GCA_029861795.1. Next base: position 16,761 of record JAOTYS010000040.1, read on the forward strand.
GCAGTAGCTCAAGTGAGCTTTCGCATCGAGCGCGGCGAGATCTTTGGTTTTCTGGGTTCCAACGGTTGCGGTAAAACAACTACCATGAAAATGCTGACCGGCCTACTGGAACCATCGGAAGGTGAAGCCAAGCTGTTTGGTCGGCCGCTGAATCCCCGAGATATCGAGACCCGCCGACGAGTCGGTTACATGTCCCAGGCTTTTTCCTTGTATACCGAGTTAACGGTGCGACAGAACCTGGAACTGCACGCCCGCGTTTTCCATCTACCCAAGGATCGGGTCGCGGAAATGGCGCAGCGTTTCGGTCTCGATAGTGTGTTGGATGTGTTGGCCGAAAGCCTACCATTAGGGGTACGCCAGCGTCTGTCCTTGGCGGTCGCTGTAATCCACGGCCCAGAAATATTGATCCTGGACGAGCCGACTTCGGGAGTAGACCCCGTAGCCCGGGACAAGTTCTGGGAACTGCTGATCCAACTTTCCAGAGAAGATGGTGTCACCATCTTCATCTCCACCCACTTTATGAACGAGGCTGAACGTTGTGACCGAATCTCATTAATGCATGCCGGCAAGGTACTGGCTCGCGGCACTCCCGCTGCATTAGTCCGCAGCCGTGGGAATAAAACACTTGAGGAAACCTTTATAGCCTATCTGGAAGAAGCGGAGGACATAACGGAAGCAACCGATGATAAGGAATACGAAATCCCCGCACCGGTTTTGAGTACCGATAAACTCGGTGGGCCAAGTTTCGATCTTCGCCGTGCTTGGGCCTATGCGCGACGCGAGACGCTAGAGTTAAGTCGTGACCCGATCCGCCTTGGGTTTGTGCTCTTAGGCCCCATCGTACTCATGATTGTATTCGGCTTCGGTATAACCTTTGATGTAGAGGATCTGTCCTACGCAGTTCTAGACCGCGATCAAACTCCCGCAAGCCGAACTTATTTGGAAAATTTTGCCGGTTCCCGTTACTTTGAGGAACGCCCCCCGATCACCAATGACGCCGATATGGAGGCGCGTTTACGCGAAGGTCAACTCACTTTCGCCATCGAAATACCACCGAATTTCGGGAAGGACCTCAAACGCAGCAGGCAGCCAGAGGTGGGAGTCTGGCTCGATGGCACCATGCCGTTTCGCGCAGAAAATGCCAGGGGATACATTCTCGGCGTGCATCACTCCTATATTGACGAGCTTGCCAAACGTGAAGGCCGTGATGTCACCAATGGCCTACCACTGAACATTGAGGCACGCTTTCGT
>JAOTYS010000378.1 GCA_029861795.1 Gammaproteobacteria bacterium
CACACAGGAGCAATTGTTTTATTTCTAGCCGCTATGTCGCCCACCCGGCTGTGGCCACTGATCGGCTGGCCCTCGTGGCGCAGGGCAACTTTGGCTCCCAACAGCCAGTGACCGCTGTTGGCCGGTAGTACGCATCCGAGGATAGGACCATGAGAGGCTGCACGCCGCTGCGAAGCAGACGGTGCCTAGACGAGGCTAAAATGGCGCTATCGACTGGTAGAGTAAGGATGTGGCGCGGTGGTCTAAGGTTCAGCCTGCTGTTGCCGCCCCTTTCGTTTGGCGGTGCCTCAATAGCCGAACCATCACTCCGTTTCCACATTTTCCTCATCGAACCGGACAAGCAGTTCTCCCGCATCCGGCTCTCGGACAAGACACATACCCTTCGCACACGAAAAGTTATCCGCAGTTCACCCAACCTACAGAACACAGGACCGTGTTACCCCGGCGTACACCAACCGAGCATTCTGCGTACAACCGCCAATGCCACGACCCGTGATGGTCATTCGCTTCCCGGATCATAAATTCGGGTTCTTCCTTCGCTTCAGCATGCGGCACCTTCCGCAGTTCCCGCACATTAACGGAGTTTACTAGGGTTGCCCCAATCTCCCGTGCTTGGCCACTTTCAGCGCCAGTCTTGAACTAAGGCCCCTTCCCTCCACCGGCATTACCCGGCCTCCTCAGTAATACGGGCCTCTCCGCCACCCCATAGCGCCCTCTCTGACCGTCACCGGCCTCAGGTTGGTCGTCACGACCGACCACACTATCGGGCTTCCCGTGTTACGTGCGTCTCCCTTTGTGTACATGCTGTCGCTACTACCCGGCACAGCGATTGGGTGCCTCTTTTGCTCTCTTCCCCAACCGTGTCAGCCTTCCCCGTATGGGTGTCCGGGTCGGCCTGTGCAACGTCCTTTTCGAGGATTGCTCAGCGTTCACTTGCGTTACGGCCTGTACACTCGCTAAATCACCTGAAGTGATCCGTTACATCGAAGGCTTCAGCTACTTCGTTACCTCCATAACTGCTCCGATTGCTACCGGCTGGAACAAAAGTTACCGGGTGGGTCTTGCACCCACTGAGATACGCCGCCTTCGCACGGCGCACACCCATTCAATTCATTCATGGGGTAGTAATGCGACCACAAGATATGTCGTACAATTTTCCATGCTTGAAATCATCTGGAGTACCGTAAATGAATCTATCCGAGGCAGAGATTCAAGTTCTTGCCAGCTTGCAAGAGGCTGAATCCGAGGGTCAACCGACCGATCGAGCGACACTCGAAAAACGGGGGGGACGATACTGGATTTTCAAGGAAGATTGGTCAGATGCTTTTTCGAGTCTCGTTCATAAGCAACTATTACGAGGTGACGATACTAACTTTATTCTGACTGAATCAGGGCGACCTTTGGCAAAAGCCTACTACGCTGAGCGTCCTGACCTTTATTGGTATTACTATCAGCGTTTCTATTCAATAGCAGATAAAAGTGACGCGCATTCCCGATTCTGCGAAAAAGTATACGGTAAAGACTTGTCTCAGGAAGGGCAGACAGACATGGAGTGTTTCAATGACATTCTTAATCGTCTTGATCTCAAACCGGGCGATCGCTTGCTTGACCTAGGATGCGGCGCCGGTGGCCTTTCTGAGTATGTAGCAGATCGCACGGGGGCGATAGTAACAGGAGTGGATTACTCTCCTTCCGCCATTGAAACAGCCAATGCGAGAACTGAAACCAAGCGGGATAAACTCTCCTTTATTGAGGCCGATCTTAATTCTCTTAGTCTTCCTGAAAACTCCTTCGATGCTGCAATTTCAATTGATTCCATTTACTGGGTGGCGGACACGGCTGATGCAATATCTTCGATTGTAAAAACGATTAAGTCAGGGGGGCAACTCTGTATATTAATTGAGCACAGAACCAATGGACGCGATCATCCTGAATTAGCGGAGAGCGACAATACTGAGGTTGCTTTAGCTCTGTCAGAATTAAATCTGAACTATGAAACCAAAGACTACACTGAATCGTTCTTGAAGTTCTGGCCGCTCGTTAAGCAAACAGCAGAGGCACTCCGAGAAGATTTCGTCCGGGATGGCGCATCACTTATTTGCGACAACTGGATCAGGGAAGCGGATGAAATATACCTCCCTGCTGTTAACGGAAATAGGATTAAGCGGTATCTATATCATGTTCATATTTGACAGATGTTCGCAGTAGTTCAGTGCGATTAACTTCCGATGTCAACCTAAAATGGAAATGACTACAAATGTTGTCTACAGCTGTAAAACGCCATTCGAGGTAAACTACCTCACATCCGACCACCGAAAAGATTCACCGTGAAAGATCAATGGCTATCAGGAGTATGCGGGCTCAACCGATGGACGCAACACAAGCGTTAAATCGTTCAGCCGGTGTTTCAAAGCCCAATGTTTTTCGTGGTCTTTCATTCAACTGACGTGCCACCGCACTGAGCTTGGCCTGTGAGTGTACAGACAAATCAGTTCCCTTTGGAAAGTACTGTCTCAACAGGCGGTTGGTGTTCTCGTTAGATCCCCGCTGCCATGGACTGTGGGGGTCACAGAAGTACACCTGGATATCCGTTGCCAGGGTAAAGTCCTTGTGGTCTGCCAACTCCGAACCACGATCCCAGGTCAGTGACTTGTATAACTCGCCGGGCAACTTTCGAGACTGCTTGATCAGCGCCCGGATCACTGTGTCTGTACGCCTGTCACTGACTTTGGCCAGCATCACATAACGTGAATGTCTTTCCACCAGGGTCGCAATGTGACTGTTCTTCGAACCCGCAAGCAAATCACCTTCCCAGTGACCCGGTACCGCCCGATCCTCTACCGACGCGGGTCGCTCTCGAATCGACACCGCATCCACAATCTTGCCCAATCCCTGACCCTTCAGACTGGCGTGCCTCGAGCGGCGCATCACTCGTTGACTTCTCAGACACAACAGCAGCTCCTTCTTCAGTACGCCTCGGGCCTGAATAAACAGACTCTTGTATATGGTTTCGTGCGACACGTGATAACGCTCGTCGTTCGGGTATTTCCGCTTCAACCATCCTGCTATTTGCTCGGGCGACCATTTGCCTTGTAGCTTCCCGGTAACCTCCCGCACCAGGTACGGCCGTCCGGCCAGCTTACATGCCTTGGGGCGCAGGGCTCGTCGCCACGCTGCGTCCTCAGCAGTGCTGGCTCGATAGCAAGCATACCCACCATTGCGTTTGATTTCCCGACTTACCGTCGACGGAAACCGGCCAAGTTGGAACGCTATTGTCCGCATCGACAACCCCCTGGCCAGACCTCTGGAAATCACTTCTCGCTCCGACAACGTCAGCGAAAGGCGCGACCGTTTTCTCTCTCTGGGCCGAATACCGCCAGTCTCACGCAGTATCCGCTGAATGGACGAATGACCACGATCAAACAGCCTGGCTATGTCGTGCAGAGAATCACCTTTCTGCCAGCGTTCCCACATCAAGGCCTTCTGGGTATCTGAGTAATATATCCTCGTTCTGTATCTCATCTGCAACACTCCTTCTCTTTAATAAAAGATTAGAATGTTGCGTCGATCAGTTGAGGTCACAGCAAGTTAGAGACGATTAATCCAATCCTGTGAACGTCCGCTTTCAATTTCCCGTAAGCAGACAATTTTATTCTCGTAATAAACTTCGGCTTAATACTCACTGCCGTCATTCACCAAATGTTCGACATAGACTCTAGCCAACCTTTAGCAGCCATTTTCCAAATATATTCACTGCTAGAATATGGGTTTTCAAATTAGAAAACAGCGGCCTAGTTATGAGTGAAATCAACGTAGAAATCGCCCAACCAGATGAATATGCAGTTGTTGGTACTTTAGTGAATACGCTATTGGTTGAGCTATTTCCTGACGAAGATGAATTACGTGACCCCGAGCAACACATCACTGCTGCCAAACGTCTGCTCGAAAGTGGAGATAGTGTTTGGGCGTTGGTAGCAAAAACTGAAATCGGCGAAATAGTGGGCGTTCTCACATTAAATGAATGTGCAGCAATTTATTCTTGTGGAAGTTTTGGTGAGATAAGTGAGCTTTATGTGGATTCCTCACAACGATCATCTGGCGTTGGTGCGAAGTTAATTGATGCTGCGAAGCAGTTCGGCGTAAGCAAAGGTTGGCCACAAATTGAAGTGGGTGCGCCGCCTCAACCTAAATGGAAACGAACCGTTGACTTCTATTTCAGTCAAGGCTTTGTATATTCTGGGCCAAGGTTATATTTAAAATTATGAGCCTTCTTAAGATTGTTGGCTCTGTGCCGACGGGAGCGTATTGGACAATTTATCTGAACGGCTCTTGAGGGCAATGAACGGACCAAAATTCGAAAACAGTTAGATGGCGGCTTCACGCCCTGAGTCATTCAGTCAAGAGGTTTGGCGCTCAGCAACGGTGAACCGCGGTCTCTCAGCGCCTTAAGATACTTGGTTTCATTGTAAGGCGTATTGGTTTTCCAACATCGATACAATATACGTATCCACTTGAATGCCAGAGCACGTACAGCTGCTTGATACGAGCAACCTTTGGCTCGCTGTTGATAGTAAAATATACCTGCCCAGTACGATTTGTTGATGGTTTGCGCTGCCCACTCGACGAAGGTTTGGCGCAAGAACGCGGGACACTGCCATCGCCAATGAATCCAACTCTTCTGACCACTGCGTTCAGTCACGGGGGCGATACCCGAGTATTTCTGTACTTCGGCGGCGTTGGCAAATCGTTCTCGCTGCTCACCAAACGCCACCAGCAGACGAGGGGCCAACAATGGGCCTGCTCCTGGTAGCGAACTGAACAATTCAT
>JAOTYS010000379.1 GCA_029861795.1 Gammaproteobacteria bacterium
TTACCTCCAGTTCGGCGATAACACCCAGGTCCGGTAAAAACGCCTGAGTACCCTGCAGGGCTTCGGGTGAAGTGCGCTGCCCCAACAGAATACCGCCTGTCTATCATGCCAAAGAATTAAATCTCCCATACCTTTAAAAGTGGCATCCTCAGGCAAAGAAACAACCGTATAGCCTTGTCTCCGAAACCATGCCGCGTAGTATTTTCTCTCCCGATGTCGGATCTTTTCCTTGAAGTTACTTTCAAGAAAAACGTTTCCAAGAGCTATACCGCAATCACTGGCAAAGTACATGTCCGGTATTCCGGGTTGCGGATCGACCAGACGTGCCGGCGCCAGGTTCGCGACAATCTCGTACAGTTTTCGCCATTGTTGCATGGCATTTGCAGGATCGATGGGTGGCGCCTTTTCCATCCAGGGATTGATAGGACAATCCACACGATGATATTTAGGCTTGCACATGAGGAAAAGCATTAAACGCCTCCATTTCTAATTACCCCGATCGCCGGTCCCGAAAACCCGTTGATTCTGCTCAAGCAGCGCACTCTCTCCCTGTTCATCATTAGAACATAGCGTTGATATTGGTTGTTTGCTTCGCCACCACCTGCAGCCTTCAATACTCGACGACCTTACCATTCGCGTTGAGACGGAAGACATCAAGACGTGCCTACCCGCTATTCCGATCAACGGCCCTGCCGGTGACACTGCAGCACGGCGTAATTGCGCTCGGCAAGGACGCTCTTCAAGCGCATGGTGCGCCGGGGTACTCCTTGGCCGTGCGCTTGAGTCAAGTCTGGGTCTGTTCAGGATATTTTGAATCTCCAGCTTCGAAAAGCCGGTGGTTGAGGCTGTATAAGGGCGTCTTTCCTTAAAGCGCGATTATGCGTGCTGGCGGGGCTTGAATTCTATGCTGAGATGTTGACGGCAATCAAAAGGGTTTCGGCGCGGTGAGTGAACCCGTGGCAATCGGGTGCTGCGCCAATAAATCGGGGTGCTCAAACGGCGCCGGGGCGTGGATTGATTATTGTCGATCTTTGCAAGGCGAGAAATGCACGGGTATGCTGAGACGGACCGCCGACAGAGACGGCCATCTCAGCAGAAACCGCGAACCGTGGCCTGGTGTGTTTAGCCGCCTTTGTCAGCCGGCTCGATCACCTCTAAGGATTTATCGAACTCCTCCTCGTTCAGCGTTCCGTCCTTGTCCTGGTCGAAATCGGCAAAAACTTCCTTGAGTTCTGGGATCACCGCTGCTTCCTCCATCGTGATCAACCCATCGCCGTCGGCATCGATGTTAGAAAACTCTATTTCCGCAACGGCCGGCATTACAAAGCCAAGTGACAATAGAACGATCAAGTATTTTATGTTCACTGTAACCTCCTTACACCTGTTAGTCGTAAATTACGTATTGAGGCTCGTTTTGATTGCTAACGGGTCTACACTGGTTCGTCATTCCGTAACGGGGTGAAGTCCTGAATGTCTTTTTAGTTAACACTGCAACGATCATTTTCCTCTTTGCGCTCGCTTGAGAACGCTCAGGTACCGGTGTATTGTCTCGATTTCTCAATCGCACTCCAGAACCCAACCCGAGGTACAGTAGTTATGACGTTGCCCGTTCAACTTCCGGCGTATTTGTCCAGAGTTTCGCGAATGGCGCGAACATTCTCAGGCGCTTCTTTGCGCTGAAACAACAGCGCCTCCGTGGTCTCAAATTCGCCGTACAACTCCTTGTTTACCTGTTTCACGCGGGTGATCGCAGCGCCTTCCAGCACCGCGCCGGCGAATAAGCCTTTGCTGCGTGAATAGGTAACAATGGGGCTTTGTAGAAAGACGTCCAGATCAATACCCGCTTCACGTCCAACCGGGCCAGCCGCAATACCGGCTTCCGCACCGACTATCGGTTTGCCACTCAGCAAGGTTTTCAATCCGTTATCAGACATTATGAGCATCAACAAAGAGACTTGCTGGACCCCGGCCTGAACGCCAACGGTGAGACTGGTCAACCGTGTAAACAGGGGCACGCCGAAGCTTCCGTCTTCGTGACGGCAACTGACCATACCGCGTCCAAACTTACCGCCAATACCAAGACCGACCTGGTTAATCTCAGGAAAAATGGCAACGCATTTCGCCGCTTTGAGCAGCTTTTTGGGGACCCGTTTATCCGGCGATGTGCCCATTTGCTCCTCCAACATAGTGACGGCTTTCTGGACATAGTTACCGGGTTCGAATACCTCTATCGTAATGGCGTCATCATCGCCTTCTGTCGCATCCTGGGCCAATGTTGTGGACACAGACATTACGACACCCAGCAGAGCCGCTACCCCCACCGCCCATTCCTTCATTAAGTACATCGTTTTCATCATGTTAATCTCCTGTATGGGATGAATTGTGAATCGGAAAATTGTTCCTGTACGAAATTTAGACTGCGTTTCAGTCTGGAAAAGTCACACCACATTCACTTCACAACTGGTCCAACGGACGCCTTTTCTCGCGCGATACCTTTTCTACATCGGTCAGCAAATCGATCAACCCAGTCCTAACGGTGTTGTGTCTGACCATGCCATAACCATCCAAGCACACCACCGATCAGCAACACCGAAAACACCATGGGCGATCGGGGTAGCGATACGGTCCATAGGCAGTGTTAATTCGACGATCGCCATGTTCTGCAGTACGAACATCACCACTACCGACAATAGTAATATGCTAAAATAAATTTTTACCTTGCCGACAGGTGCGCTCTGCACTGTGATTTGGGTTACCTAGCAAACGCGCAACAGGGCGGTATACTCTCGCGAGTTCCGGTCACCCGGAGCAAATACGATTTACTCGCATCAGAACAGACAATTGGCTAAGCTGGTGCCTGCGTAGCCGCATCCGCCTCGAGATCTACATAGGCTTTCTCGAATCTCGCAATCGCACGATATAGGCGCATTTTTGCACCGCTCAAACTCGTATTGAGTTGGTTAGCGATTAGGTTTAACGAAAGATCACTAAAGAATCGCAACTGGATAACTTCGCGGTCGTTAGACCCAAGGCGCTGAAGCGCGGTGTGCACAGTGTTGTTCACTTCAATACTGGAGGTGAAATCGCCTGTAGCCACTGCGTGGAGCGGATGTACGATTTCATCCAAACTCTCGCAGACCCGGTGTCGCGCATGCTGAGAAGCGACGCTATAACATTCATTGCGAACCACTCTGTACAACCAGGTGCGAAAACTCGACCGCCCCTGAAACCGGTTAATGCCCCGGTAAACCCGAATCAATACCTCCTGACTCGCGTCCTCGGCTTTATCAATATCGCGCAAGTAGGACAAACATGCGCGATAGATTGCGATTTCATAGCGGCACAAAAGCGCTTCCACAGCATCAACTGACGAGGGACCCCCTTCGCGAGCCAGCGCCGCCAGCTCCTCGTCCGTGTAGGAAGCGGTGGCATAAATTTCGTGTTTTACAACATGACCAAATCCATCGTTTGGCATCCAAACGGCCCTCAAAGAAATACCGGGTGCGCACCATAACGGGGTCTGGTCGACAAATAAAACGATTTTATTTGCTAGGTTTGATCAATAAGTTTTGTTAATTGGGGGCCTGATCTCTTTCCGATTCGTTTCCCAATAATCGATATAAAGCGTTGTTTTTAAATACCATATAAAGAGAACCTCTGGATTCGCTGATAGAATTATATGTTTTTACCTGCTTATTAGAGTCAGAGCCCGATTCAGGTGATTGATCAGCAACGCAGGTTCCGTGCCCCAGGCCTGGGTCCGTGCAAAGGAGTTAGGACTCCCCGCCCTGCACAAAAGTCACCCATTTTTGCGAACCGCGCACGACGTTTCTCGTCCACTGTCGCGTCATTTTGCACAGCCATTGCTTCGCAGCTGCGGGTACCGGCAGGGGAATTCGCCCCGGGATCACTACGAGCGTACGCACATCACAAATATGCGTTTCGGCGCTTGATTTGCGGTTCTTAACTGATCCGGTGCCGAAATCAAAACATGACTCTGGTAGGTCGGGCACATGACCCGCTAGCGCATTGTGAAACCGTACGCTTACTTACTTAATTCTCAACTGCTTAATTCTTGACTGCCTGCAGAACCTGGATTTGCGTGCCGGGTCATTCAACAACCCACAACTCATTGCCTGGCGAATCAACGCCTAACCGATAAACATTCGAGATTGGACTCGTTGATATAATCGAATAAATTTATTGAACAGGAGCTTAGCCATGGACATTGAAACTTTTCGGACGTTACTGGAAGTCAATCGTACTCGACATTTCGGCAAAGCGGCGGTGGAGCTCTTCATCACTCAGTCCGCCGTCAGTGCACGAATTAAGAAATTAGAACAAACGCTCGGGGTGAGCCTATTCGATCGCCAACGCCGCGATATCCATCCCACCCCCGAAGGCCAACGTTTGCTTCGGCATGCTGAATCCATGTTGGCGCTATGGCGCAAGGCGCGCCAAGACGTGGCGTTGGCCGAACAAGCTCAGACGCAACTTGCGGTAGGTGGGATCGTGAGTTTGTGGGACGTGCGTCTAGAAAAGTGGGCGCATCGTGTACACAATGCGCTCCCAGAACTTGCCCTCATCCTCGAAGCATACGGCCATGACCGTCTCATGCGGCGCATGATCGATGGTGCGCTAGACACGGTGTTTGTCTACGAGCCACCACAACTCGAAGAATTTCTGATCGATCAGATTGCTGATATTTCCTTGATCATGGTGTCGAGCACGTTAAATCAAACAGCGGAAGAAGCTTTGACCGATTACATCATGGTGGACTGGGGCCAAATGCATGCGTTACAGCACGCGCGTCACTTCCCCGA
>JAOTYS010000041.1 GCA_029861795.1 Gammaproteobacteria bacterium
AACTTACCCCGGATTATTGATTGTTTCTGCGCTTGCACTAGAGCGTGCGCGACAATCAGAATGGTGTCCTATCTACCAGTATCGTTAATTAGGGGAGAGACTGCCATGACTGTTGAAGTCGAAAAGAACGGCTCAGTGTGGACTGTTATCCATAACCGTCCGCAGGCCCGCAATGCGATGGACCCGGAGAGTGCCGATGCGCTCACCCAGGCATTTCTTGATTTTGATGCGGACGATGACGCGCGCGTCGCCGTATTCTATGGAGAAGGCGGAGCGTTCTGTGCTGGTTGGGATTTAAAATATGTCAGCACGCTCGATGAGGATTGTCCACTCGGGGAACTCGACATACCGCCGGCAGGTCCACGTGGAAACGGCGGCGAGATTCCCCGTGGTCCGTTGGGACCGTCGCGTCTCGAACTGGACAAGCCGGTTATCGGAGCGATAGCCGGTCCTGCCGTAGCCGGCGGTATGGAACTTGCATTGTGGTGTGACTTCAGGGTGATGCAGGAAGATGCCTATTTGGGCGTTTACTGCCGACGCTGGGGAGTACCGCTGATCGATGGCGGTACCGTTCGCCTACCCCGCATCGTTGGTCAAGGCCGGGCACTTGAGATCATTTTGACAGGCCGTAAGGTAGCGGCAGACGAATGTCTTAGGCTCGGCTTGTGCGAGTATCTCGTGCCAAATGGTGAGGTGCGCGCCACGGCGGAACAACTAGCGCACGACATTGCACGCTTCCCGCCAGTATGCGTCCGCGCGGACCGGCGCTCTGCGATTAAAAGTCAGGGCTTGCCGATCCGTGACGCACTTATTCAGGAGTGGTACAACGGTCGCGAGGCGCTGGTCAAAGACGGCGTCGCTGGTGCCACCCGTTTCAAAGATGGCCTCGGCCGCCACGGCGACTTTGACAAGATCGATTGACTACTCAATAGATTCCGGCAGCGCCTTGCTTACAGATGCCTTGCCGGCGAACACTTCGTATTATGTATATGCCGTGGGCCTGATTGCAGTGATTTCAGTGCGAGACTTGTGCGCATCGCTGGAATAAAGCATCCATCGAATAATGTCGCGTTTCAACTTGTCAGATCGGCAACTTTGCGCTGAAACCCCGAGTTAGCGCTTGGGGCCTCTTTAGAAACCCCACGAGCTTGATCCGGCGAAATTGCTGTGACTACCTTACCTTCACCCTGCCGCCTCTCGGTTTTTCTGTCACGTAAGACAAATGTGGGTGTCGTGCTGCGTCGTGGACCGAGCGAATGGACGCAATTGATTCGCTGGGATCGTAAGACTGATCGCTTTACACTAGGGCAATGGTTTCACGGCCGTGTTTACGAACGCAGGTGTGACCTTTCACCGAATGGAGAATTATTTATCTATTTCGCTGCCAAGCACGGTCCGCGCCAGCACACAGAGGAGGATATTGGAGAGGCATGGACGGCGATTTCAAAGCCACCTTATTTCACGGCCCTTGCCCTTTGGCCCAATCTTGGTAGTTGGTATGGTGGCGGTGTGTTTGTAAAGGACAACACGGTTCTTTTGGATGTCACCTGCAACCCTGAACCCCATCCAGATTTTCGCCCACATAAGCTCAAGATTCGTCCCTTGCCCGGCGAGAGCGCTCCTTGGGAGCAGCGATTGTTGCGCGACGGTTGGCAGTTAGTCGAACGTGGTTTTGATCCACGCACTCATCGGAGAGTCGGGGCAAAAGAGATTTGGGAGAAGCAACATCCAAGCTTGCCGGTTAAGCTTTGTCGCCAGGTTGAAGATGTCGATTTTAAACGATTTGGTGGGCCCTATCTTGATACGCTCTGGCTTGAGGTGGATGACGAATTGGTCCCTCTTGAACACGCCACGTGGGCCGATTGGGAGTGCTGGGACAGATTGGTGTTCGTTCGCGATGGACGTTTGTTTGCGGCATCGCTCGACGGCACCAGCCTGACTGCCATCGAGTTGTTCGACTTCAATCCTAACGAGCCGCAGCAAGTTGAGACACCGAACTGGGCACGTAGATGGTCCTGAGTTACGTGCGATGGTCTTGTTCTAGTAGCTTCGGTGGTCCAAGAACGGGCGGTCGATAAGTCAAAAGGCCACCGCATCCCCACCCTTCAGCCCCAATCGTTGCCGGGCCTCGGTGGGTGTTGCCACTTCCAGGGATAGCGACTCGATGATGTTTCGGATCTTTGCCACTTGCTCGGCGTTGCTTTTGGCAAGTTGTCCCTTGGCGATGTACAGACTGTCTTCCAGACCGACACGGAGATTTCCTCCCATTATGGCGGCCTGCGTACAAAACGGTAATTGATGTCGACCGGCCGCGAGCACTGACCACTCGTGATCTTCACCGAATAATCGAAGTGCGATATGACGCATATGCACCAGGTTGTCTATGTCGGCGCCAGTACCCCCCAAGATGCCGAAGATAGTTTGAATAAACAACGGCGGTTTAATCAGTCCACGATCTAGGAAATGTGACAGATTATACAAGTGCGCCGTGTCGTAACATTCAAACTCAAAACGAGTGCCGTGCCCTTCACCGAGCTCCTTCAAGATGCGTTCGATGTCGCCGAAGGTATTTCTGAAGATGAAGTCACGTGTACTCTCAAGATACTGTGGCTCCCAGTCATATTTCCATGTATCGAATTTTTCGACGACGGGAAACAAGCCGAAATTCATGGAGCCCATGTTTAGTGATGCCATCTCCGGGCTTGCGGTCAGGGCGCCGGCGAGCCGCTGTTCCAGCGTCATGCCTAATCCTCCACCCGTAGTAATGTTCACCACGGAATCGCACTGTTGTTTGATGCGTGGCAAGAACTCCATAAACACTTTGGGATCGGGGGTCGGTCGACCGCTCTCCGGATCACGGGCGTGCAGGTGCAGTATGGCGGCGCCTTGCTCCGCCGCAGCGACGGCTTGCTCGGCAATCTCGCTCGGTGTGATGGGTAAATGCGGCGACATGGTGGGTGTGTGCACACCACCTGTCACCGCGCACGAGATAATGACCTTATTCCCCGTCATCTGATTCTCCGTCAAGCTTAAGTGTGTAGTTCATAGTTAATACATCAGCGATCCTAGCGTCTTGTAGATTATGTGACGGACCGCATGATGAAAGTATCTATCTTGTGATTCTCCTGTTATCCGATAAGACTCAGTGATAATGATGAGATCTTTGCTTATGCACCAACCAAGAGAGTTGTAATAATCGGTCAGTGGACCAATTTTGGCATACAAATATAAGAGGTCATGGCCACGAGCAAGGGCGGCAGCAACGGTCGCTTCGATCAATTGACTTCCAACGCCGCATCCCCGATAAGTAGGCACAACATACAAACTAGACAACCACGGGGTGTAGCCTTCTTCAGTTTCAAGGTCGCAATCGACCAGTAACGAGACGCCCACTTCTCGACACCAGGCCTCGGTGTCTCCAAGGGTATAGCCTTGTTCCCTGCCCCACTCCTGGCTCAACCATTTCGCAACCACTTTGATTTCAGGTGAGTCGGATTTCAGATGTTCCATGTTCGGGCGCCGCTCAGTCACCAAATCTATTCCGTGTTTGGGAGCTTGCTACTATGAGCACAATCTCGTGTGTAATGGCTAAATCGATGATCTGATGCATTCTAGATCTGTCGTAACGTCATCTCACGTCGTCGGTTTGTAGAATAGAATTAACATTATTAATGTCTTGTAACCTATTATTTGTTAAGTAATTAAATTATTTGCATCTTAGTCAAACCCGGTGAAGTTCAATACCGGCACGCTACCGCTCGCTGGATCCGCCGCCAACGGAGGTGGTCAGACGGTCCAACGCACGTCGCAGAACGATCGCTGCTTGGCTCTTTTCGTCGCTGGACATGGCGTCGAGATCAAGGTCGAGCTTCAGGTTGTTAAGCTCTTCGCAGATGCGTTGACGGTCTTGGCCAAGGTTGTCGTAGGAATCCACGACCTGATACGTGGCTACAGGATAGGCAATGCCTTTTACCTCGATTTGACCCCGCTCCTCACAATGAATCTCATTTTGGACATGCGCAAAGGTTTCATAGGAAATGAGGATCTCGCCGGGGGTGGCGGCGGATTCGAGGCGAGAGGCGAGATTCACGCCGCCGCCGATAATGGTGTAGTCCATTCGGTCCTCGCTACCGAAGTTTCCAACAGTACAGTATCCCGTGTTGATGCCGATCCGGCATCGCAAAGGTTTCTCTATGCCCGATGCCCGCCAAACGCCTTGTAGTTCCTGTAACCTTTGGCGCATTGCGATGGCCATCTTGACGCATGCAAGCGCATCTTGTTTGACGCCCCGCGTCTCTGGATCGCCAAAAAAAATCACGATGGCGTCACCCACGTATTTATCGATTGTCGCGCCGTGTGCCAGCGCGATCTGCGACATCTCGGTGAGATAGTGGTTCAGTAGTTGTGATAGGTCCTCGGATTCCAGTCTGTCTGCTGTCTCTGTAAAACCCGCTATGTCCGAGAAGAAGACCGTTAGTTTCTTACGACGGCTCGCAACTTTGACCTCTTGTTTTCCACTGAAAATCGACTCATAGACTTGAGGAGATAAATACTTTGCCAGTTGGTTGGATAGCAGTTCCAACGCGTTTGACTTTTCGGCGAGCTCTTCCTCGTGTTGCTTCATTTCTGTGATATCTGAATAGACGGCCACTGTGCCGCCGTCTTCAGTCTTGCGCTCACTCACAAGGATCCAACGCCCGTCACCACGCTGTTGCACGTGTGGCTCGCCCGGTTCACGGTGCTGCGCCAGTCGCTGTTCAAGCCACTCCTCCACCCGATCCTGAGCGTCTTTGACGTATCCGCGCTCCGCAGCTCGGCGAATGATGCTCTCAAACGTCATTCCAGGGGCAATCTCATCGGCAATACCCGGATACAACAGCGTACGATATTTCTCGTTGCATACGATTAGACGATCCTCGTTGTCATAAAGCGAGAACGCCTCGGATATGCTCTCGATAGCATCCGTTAGTCGGCGACGGCCTTCACGAATCTCCATGAGGTTCGACTGCTGTACCTCGATAGCGGTATCGCGAAATACACCAAGTGCCTGGGCCATGCGGCCAATCTCATCACGTCGCTCACGAGCGGGTATGTCGACTGTAGTGTCACCGGCTGCAAGCTCGGTCATGGCTGTGGTGATGTTTTCCAGGGGCCTTACGACCCGGGGTGCTACGTAGAGCACCACGATGAGGACAGCGCCAGCGAGGCTCACCGCCGTTATTGCAACAAGCAGTATGTTGCCCTCATTGATTGCCTTGGTGGCACGAAGGGCAGCATCGTCGCTGCTGGTTTGTGCTGTGCTCACAAGGCCAGCAACTTCATCACCAAGTAGAACGGCTAATGAACGCGCGTCCTGCAGCAAGCTTTCCGCGGTCGCGATCTGGCGCAACTCTTGCTCGCGAAAGCTGAATAACCCATCGTCACCCGAGCCGAAGGCCACCAGGGCCCCGGCGCCATTGCGAATCGCGTCGCTGCTCACCTCGCTAGGTAGCTGCTCCAGTTGCTCATCGATATGGCTCGCGGCAGCGACAAATCGTTCGCGGATCGGCTGAATCAGCGAGGCGTCTGGGACGTTCGCCGCCTCGGCAACCAGCCCTGCAGCAAGATTGGCCTCGGCCCTCAGTGCAAGCAGGATATGGAGGGTATTTACCCCGCCATCAATTAAATCGTTGATCGCCTCATTGCTTTGTGCCGTTAGGTCCTCGGCGCTGATCACCAGATCAAACATCGCGTCATCCACCATTGGTGTGAGCATGGCGAGAAGCGTTTGGTGCGCATCCTTGGCGGTTTCCGCCATTGTCTCGCGTTTAACGTTCAGGGATTCCCAGGTAGAAGCGCTGGCGCGTAACTCGCGCTCGCGCAGTTCAAACATGCTGTCGTCACCCGCCCCGAGGGCCAGCAGGGCATCCATCGCATGTTGAAGCTCTTGTTGTTCAGGAAGATCGGTGAGTTGGTCCAGGCTCCGCTCGACCGTTGCTGCCGCGGTAACAAAGCGTTCATGGATCGGCTGGATCAAGGAGGGGTCCGTGACATTCGCTGCTTCGGCAAGCAGTCCGGCGGCAAGGTTAATTTCGGCGTTGACCGTGAGCAGCGGATGGATCGTGCTGACACCGCCCTCGACTAGATCGGTGATCGCCTCCGTGCTTGTTGCCGTCGCCTCCTCGCCGCTGATGATCAAATCGAAAACCGCATCGTCGACTACCGGCTCTAACGCACTGATGAATTCATCGTGCGCTGCCGCTATTTCTGTGACGGTTTCTTCTCGTTGGACCTTAAGCTGCAACCGCTGTTGGACAGCGGTATCAAGCTCGTTTAATTTCGCCGTCATCTTTTCGCGAACATCTGTAAGCTTACTGGTTCTATCTGGTGCAATCCCGGCGGCCTCCAGCGATTGCGTCAGCGTGACCAATGTCCGTACACGCTCTTCCAGGCTTTGCCGCACTGATGTGCGCTCATGTTGGTTTGTACTCGCCATGAGAGATGGTGCGATTGCTGCGATTTCGGCGCTCTTCTCGGCGAGATGTAGGGACGTCACCATGGCGGGAACACTCTTTTTGTTGATGCGATCAACCGATCGCCCGATCGAACCGAAGGCGTACCATGCGATCGTGCCGGCAAGCGCTGTTAGTCCGGCCATGCCGCAGAAAGCGACAAAGAGTTTGGTCTTAATGCCGAAGATGGAGTGGGGAGCGGATTTAGCCGCTTTGACCTCAGTCACTCCATCTACACGCTCGACGCTCGCCTGAGCAGCTAACTTGTCTGCTGCATCAGTCATCATTGGTCGTCATCCGTTTCCCAGCGGTAATTGAGAGACACGTCGGTGCGTATTACGCCATGCCTCTATCGGAGGCAGTTCAGTTCTCGAGTCGCTCCACAGCTTTGAAGCTGCCGTCGGACTGGATCACGGTGAGGAACACCTGGTCCATTCCCTGGTTATCATCCACACCATAGGTTAGCGTTACCCCATCAAGATCAAATGTTCCGATTTCGGCGAGCTTGTCGAGAAAGCCCTCCCGGGTAACGGTTTCTCCGAGCTCGCCGAGCACGGCTACGACAAGCCGGCCGACTGTATAGCCCTCTAGTGACACAAAGCCAGGCTCGGCGTCCGAGCTCAACGCCTTCAATGCTTTTTGATAACTCGCGACGAGGGGAATGGTGGTGTCTTCGGGGAATGGTACGACCTGAGTGACGACAACCCCTTGTCCGGTCTCACCTAGCTCTTTAGCAAGCGCCTTGCTGCCGACAAACGAGACATTTAAGAATATGGCTTGCACCCCGACTTTTTTTGCCACCTTGATGAATTCGGCGCAGGGCTCGTAGGCGCCGATCATGATTACTGCCTCGGGATCGACCTTGCGAATCGAGAGAACTGCTCTTTTGACGGCGGTGGTGTTGCGCTTGTAGGTCCCCTCGGCGACCAGGGCCATGTTGCGTTTGTCCAGGGCCTTGGTAACGCCGGCAAGACCGGCCCGCCCGTACGAATCATCTTGGTAAAGGATGGCGATGCGAGATACGCCGAGATCCTTAACCAAGCGCTCCACCATGGCTTCTGTCTCCTGGTAATAGGAGGCGCGCACATTAATGACGGTGCGCTTGTAGGGGCTGCGCAGAAACTCAGCTCCGGTGAAGGGTCCGATGAAGGGAACGCCCGCATCCGAGGCGATTGGCTGGGCGGCCTTGGAGGTAGGCGTCCCCACCTCGCCAATTAATGCGAAGGCCTCGTCTTCTTGCAGTAATCGTTGGGTATTGTCGATTGCCTTGTTGGGTTCGTAGCCATCGTCGTGGCTGATGAGCTCCAATTCGCGACCATTGACACCTCCTTTAGCATTTGCCTCCGCGAACGCGGCGAGGATCCCTTGGCGCATCCCAACCCCAAGGGCTGCAGCCGGCCCTTCAAAGGCGGCCGATTGGCCGAACACAATACGATCTTCAAAAACACCTGGATCGGCGCGAGCAAGGAAAGGCACTAGCCCGGCTAGAGCGGTTACGGACGTCCACGCCAGTGCTATTCTGGATAGCGAAGTGTGCATGATCCCCTCCCCCTTGAGTGGGTCCTGGCACGCGCACGCCAGTCTATCACGATCGTAGTGGCTTAAGTTGTCGTATTAGCTTCGATACAAACCCAATCTGTCATCACATGCTCCATGCTTCGACCAAATCCATCATGGGCTCTGCACGTCGTCGGATTTCGTCAGTCGTGCTCTGGCGGCTGAGTGAGCGCGTACGAACGTTTGTACAAGCGTAGGTGCGTACTAAGGTACCCTAGAAGTGAGATATTATGGAGGTGCTAAGGAGTACGAGTTTATGAGGGTCGTTGTCATCGGTTGTGGTTTCCATGGACGCGGTGTTGCCTACGAGCTAGCGGCAGCGCCGGAGGTGCAAAGCGTGGTCGTTGTAGATAAGGAGCGTGCTAAAGCCGAGGCCGTTGCCCAAAAGATTAGAGCCGACTGGGTGCAGCTCGAAGTGCAGGACACCCATTCGCTCAGCCAGGCGCTTCAAGGTGCTGACCTGGTCTTCAACGCCATCGGTCCTTACCACTACCGACGCAACGCGCTGTGCGTGGTTGAGGCCGCGCTGGCCGCGGGAGTTCAGTACGTGGATATGAATGATGACCACGAGGTGGCTGAAACTTTGTTGTTGGAACCGAAATGGGACCGACACGCAAGTGAAGTCGGCATTGCCATGATTACTGGTACCGGAATTGCACCGGGTGTCACCGGTATGCTCGCAAAGCTTGGCTATGAACGCATGGACCACCCGCGAACCATTGATGTCCGCTTCTCATGGAACTATTCGCTGAGCTATCCGGCGGCGTTGCACCACTTCTTTCGACTCAATAGCGGTGATGCGCCCCAGTACATTGAAGGTGAATATGTCCGACCCGGGGCCTTTTCGGGCCGCGAGCGCTGTACATTTCTACCACCGGTAGGGGAAAAAGAGATCTTCTATACCGGAATCAACGATCCAGTCAGCATTAGTTGCAGTTTGCCGGGACTAGAACGGGTCACTGCTAGGGGTGCTTATCATCAAAGCGCGGCCAATGAGCTGCTTCAGTCCATGGTACGGTGGGGGTTCACCAGCTATGAGTCCATACCGGGCAGCACTGAATCACCGTTCGAGTTTCTCATGAAATATGTTTCGTCGGATGCAGGCCGGGAGTATTTCGATATCCCTATGGAGAACACACCCATGGCGGCACGGGTTGAGGTCGCCGGTTCGCACCACGGTGCACCGATGCGACTCGTATTCGAGGTGCAGGATTTTTCTCGTCGCGCGACCACGTCCGCGTCGGCGCGGGTGGCGTTGATGCTGATACGAGGTGAGATTGCGTTTTCAGGCATGCGCGCACCAGAGGGGTGTGTAGATGCGACAGCGTTTCTTCAAGGATTAGCGAAACATCCGGATATCAAGCTTTTCGCGTGGCGCGAAGGGGAACAACCGGCACAGCTCGAATTCTAAAGAGATCGGCCACGGAACCATCCAAGGGTGCTGCGCTGATTGTGTTAACGCCAACAATCGTCGACCCGGTCGTAGGCACCTGCTCTCAGGTCATCTTCCCCGGCGATGAGTTCGCTCTTGATCACGCGCTCCGACGGTGTGCGTGGTAGATCATCCCGATAAGCCCAATAGCGCGGAATCTTGAAGTATGCGATGCGTTCTGCGCAGAACTCGGAGAGGACTTGTGGGGAGACATCGTCTTTGCAATACCCCGCCTGAAGCACCACATAGGCCTTCACCTCTTCGCCCCTGGTGTCATCCGGCACTGGAACTACGGCGGCCATGTGCACTGCCTCGTGCTGGGTGATGACCTCCTCCACTTCCGCGGCAGCGATGTTCTCGCCGCTGCGCCGAATCATGTCCTTCTTGCGTCCTACGAAGTAGATGATTCCATCTTTATCCATATGTGCCAGGTCACCGCTATGCAGCCACCCATTCTTAAAAGTTTCGGCGGTGGCTTCAGGGTTGCGGTAATAGCCGTCCATCAAGCCGGTCCCGCGCATCACCAGTTCGCCTACTTCTCCCCTGGGCACTGGACAATTATCGGCTCCCACGATACGCGCCTCACGGGTGGGCATGGCTGTGCCGATGGCCCCGCTTCCCACCAGCCGATCATGGTCTTCCGGCGTGACGTTGATGTCGAGGCCCGATTCGGTCATGCCGAAGGTGTCGTACCAGGGTACGCCCCAACGCTCCTCGATAGCTTGATGATCCCGCGGCGGAATTGCGGAACAAGTGACGTAACGTACGTTGTGTTCGCGGTCGTCACTGCTCTCGGGCATCTTCAGCAGAAGCTTAGGCATGACCCCGAGACAATAAAACCAAGTAACGTGGTGCTCTCGAGCCTTGCACCAAAAGCTGGAGGGATGAAAACGATCCAGCACCACGAGCTCCGCCCCAATGAGCAACGATAACGCTACATTCCACTGCGGATCTACATAATAAAACGGTTGCGCCGTCATCAGTACATCTGTTTCGTTCAAACCGTGCTGCACTACGCTCATGCGCCAGGCAAAACGTAGAAACCAGCCATGACTCAGCATGCAACCCTTGGGTTTTCCCGTGGTGCCGGAGGTGTATTGAATGTTGGCGAGCGATTCTTCGCCTACTTCTACGCTCAGCGGATCAGTTGAGGCGTGTTGCAGCAGCGGTGCAAGCGCCCGGTCTTGGGTGCCGCCGATCGATATAACGAGGTTCGACTGCGCCACCGATGGTGCTGCGTGGCTGATCAGCGCAACAAACTCATTCTCGCAGATCACAGCCTTGACCCCCGAGTGCTCCAGCAGGTATCCGGCATCCACCGATTTGTAGTGAACATTGAGCGGAACCATCACCGCCCCTGCTTTTACAATGCCGAGCCAGGCTAGAGGAAACTCTGGACGGTTACGCAGCATCAGCCCCACGCGATCGCCGTTGCCCAAACCCAGGGTGTGAAGCATATGTGCAAATTGATTGGAGCGTCGCTCCACATCGTAAAATGTCAGACGCTCTGCGGTCTCGTCGAAGGTGAACGCAATACGATCAGGCGAACGCGCTGCGGCGCGAGCCGTCAATGTCTTGAGGTCAAGAACCTGGTCGGAGCTGAGATACGCAGGATTCGCCATTACGGGTGCCTTGCATTGGTTTACTTGTAATCGGTGCGCGTAGCTCGACAATAAAATATTTATAATTCAATATTATAAAGGAGTAATTTAGACTAAATTATGAAGTTAAAACTCGGTAGAATCGAGCGAGTCGCCCATCATTAAATCTCGAAATCGATAGGAAATCGATAGGGTCAGACTCGATTGAAATGATTAACAATGATACCAAGCGGGTTTTCAAAGAGCAGTACTGGGCGATGCGCCTCCGTGCGATTCTGATGCACACGGTGAACTGCTGACTGAGTTTCGCGGTTCCAGATGCCGAGAAACCGCTCATCAAGCTGTTCACCCTCGACATCGCCAAAGTCAAGGTTGGTCGGTGCAGCTACCAGACTGCTATCCCGATGGCCGCATCATCACTGACGGGATTCTCATGCGACTGGATGAGGATCGCTACTGGTTTGCGCAGACCGATGGCGATCTGCACTTCTGGTTTATAGCCGCACAGGGCATAGATGTTTAAGTATTCGACGCCGAGGTCTGGGTCAGTCAGGGTCAGGGGCCACTCTCGTTGAAAGGATGAGGCCTTACAGGATTTTGTCGTAAGACTGAAACAAGAAACGCGGGACGAATAGTATTGATCCGCTCAAATCATAGAATGAATAATTTGTTGGCCGAAGATCGGCATAAAAACTCAGGAGTATTTTTAAATGACAAATCAGGTAGCCAATTTTCAGTTCACAGTGAGAGCGACCCCTGCTAAAGGCGCCCCGCCAAACGAGCTCGCTCACACTATGGCCCGACATCCGCTGATCTATCAGGAGCTTCCCTATAACCCTCAGTACAGCATCTACAACCGTCGTCTTTCCTGCGTGGGCATGGACGGCGAAACTGCCTATGATGTTTACTGGATGGTGCGTCGCGGGGTGATCCTGCGTCACACCGGCGAACTGCCGCTCGAGATTCGCGGGCCAGACGCTGAAAAGCTGGCCGATCTGGTGTTTACGCGCGACATTCGCAAAATGAAGGTCGGCCGCTGCAGCTATCAGATCCCCTGCTATTACGATGGCGGAATGATCACCGACGGCGTGCTGATGCGGCTGGCGGAAGACCGGTTCTGGTATGGGTAGGCGGATGGCGATCTTTTCTCCTGGCTTAAGGCGCATGTGAGTGGCCTGGATGTCGAGGTGATTGATCCCAACGTCTGGGTTAGTCAGGTTCAGGGGCCAGATTCGCTCAAAGTGCTGGAGACTGCCGTAGACGGCGCCTACCCGGAACCATTCCGCTATTTCGACATCGCCGAGGTTCAAGTTGCTGGTCAAAACGTTATTTTGAGCCGCTCCGGATTCACCAACGAACTCGGCTGGGAGTTTTATCTGGAACCCGGTATTGATGCCGAAGCGGTCGGGGATCGCATCCTTGAGGCGGGCAGGCCGTTTCGCATGGTGCCGACCTCCGCCAAGGCGTTTCGAGCGCGTCGGATCGAAGCGGGCCTCATGAATGCAGGTTCTGATTTCGACGCGAGCGTGACCCCTTTCGCCGCCGGACTGGGTCATATGGTCGATCTGGGAAAAGCCAATTTCATTGGAAAGGCCGCATTACAGGCGGCCGACAGGCGTTGCCGCACCTGGGGCATGCGTGTCCAGGGGGGCGTTGCGAACCTTGGCAAGGTACTTAGCAGGAATGGCTCACCCCCGCCGGAAATCACCTGTTCGAGTGCCTGGTCGCCCTTTCAGCAATGCGGGGTGGCACTTGTGCGTCTGGACGATCCTGATCTGGGGCCGGGCACAGTACTGGATGTAGAGTGCATCGATGGTCAGACCCGGCCCCGCCGAAGTGTGCGAGACGCCGATGTATGACCAGGCGCGGGAAATCCCACGCGGCAAGCTGGTCGACATTCCTGAAATACCGGATACAGCTCCAGCGTGAAACCAACGGTGAGTAGACTGAGCTCCGGAGAAAAATATTCATGTACGAAGTGCAACTATCAGAGTCGCTTCGCCGCATTCGTTAACATCGCAAGACTCAACGCGCTGCCTGCTAACAAAAATAACCTTAGCAATGTATGTTTCATATGTGTCTCCTACATCGTATCAAAGAACTCGATTGTGGTTAGGTGTCAATCTCCGCGCGCATCCACTGTAACCAACTCTGCAATGTGACCCGCTACATACAACTGGCCACGGTTTGGATTGGTGCATTTGCCCTGACCGCGGACACTGTCGGTTAGGTAGGATAAATGCATCAGTCCGGTGCTAAGTCGCTATCTCGACTTCCGCTTCTACTTCGACGGCAATGTCTAGTGGTAGCACGGCCATCCCCACGGCGGAGCGTGTATGGGAACCACGTTCGGGTCCGTACACCTCGACGATCAGTTCGCTGAAGCCATTAACTACCGGTGTCGTCATGTTGAACCCCGGTGCGACGTTGACCATTCCGAGAACACGCAACCAATTGGTGACACGGTCTAGGTCGCCGAGCTCGCGCCGCAAAGAAGAAAGCATGGCTACAGCTGTTAATTTGGCCAACTCCGTCGCTTGTCCCACCGATACCTCAGCTCCCACCTTCCCCAAAGGTTCAGCCAGGGAGCCATCCAGATTCAATGGGGCATGGCCTGACAGGTAGGCCCTATTGCCACAGGTCTTGACGAACGAAAATGGTAGCGTAAGTCCAGGGGGTAGTTTGATCGGAGCAGGAAGCTCGATTCCGAGTTCTTTCAATTTTGTTTCGATCTTAGCCATCTCCATCTCTCCTTTGGTTTGTCGTCGCGGGATTCTATCAAAACTAGCGACAAAGGCTGACACTAAGCGAAAAGATGGAGAGAATGTCTTTCACCACCGACCTATGGTTGAGTCGGCATGGTGAACCCAAAGACGCGGGAATTTATTTCCGGGAAAAAGTCCAAGTAAGGAACGAATAGAAAGGAGGATATCCGCAGTGATCAAATTTTGGCTAACGCTTTTGAGCATGGGAATGTTGTTTCCAGGCGAAGCGAAAGCGGACTGTGCCATAGGCGAGCCTTGCATAGTGGATGGCGAGCGCACCTATTACGCAGCGGAGCCCAGTAATTGGGACGGATCGTCTCCCCTACCTGTCGCCGTGTTCTTTCACGGTTATCGCGGTTCGGGCAATGCAGTAATTAACAACCCGAGTTTGGTTCGCGCCTTTACCGATCTTGGGATCTTGTTGATCGCTCCCAATGGGGTCGGCGGAAGTTGGGCGGCTATGGGTTCTCCGGGGGAGGCGCGCGAGGATCGCGACGAAGTGGCTTTTGTCGATGCCGTTATTGCCGATGCCGCAAACCGCTGGCCGATTGACCAGAATCTGACGTGGATTACGGGATTTTCCTTGGGCGGTATGCTAGCCCACGATATCGCTTGTTTGCGTGGCAGTCGCTTCGCTGCTTACGTCCCAATCGCCGGTGTGTTTTGGACACCCGAGCCCACCGCGTGCGACGCCGGACCAGTGAACCTTCGCCATATCCATGGCCTCGCCGATACCATGGTGCCGATGAGCGGTCGCCAGATCCGTGAGTGGCGCCAAGGTGATGTGCGCAAGGTGATCGGAATGTGGGCGCGCCACAACCAGTGCGGTGATGTGCCTGATCGCACTGAAGAGCAAGGCGCACTGATTTGCAAGATCTGGGACTCTTGCCGCAGCGGCAAAGAGTTGCAGCTTTGTCTGCATAAGCGTGGACATATGACTCCGCCCGGCTGGGTAGCCGAATCCTTCGAGTGGGTCAAATCGGTCGCATCGGACGATTGAACATTCCTTAAAAGTCCGCAAAGAGCCCGAGGTTTTGTCATCGTTCGGTCGCGGGTTTGACCTTGCGCTTGACTTGACGAACCCTCTGTTTAGTCGGCAGTAGACTAAGGCTAAATGCGCGCGCTTGCTGTCAGTGCTCGAATGATCTCGTCTTGAATCGCAGCGCGCCGACGCCTAAGTTCATCCGTACGGACATCCGCATCCGCGCGACTGGACTGCTCAAGCTTTCGCGGCTCGGCGCTTACCTGTCCGAAATCATGACAAAGCGAATCAAATGCTGGATTGGTTCCGGCGAGTTCGATGAGAGCGTCTTTGTGTTGCGGAAGCTCCTTTAAGATACTTCGTAGTCGTTTGAACATGTTGAGTGACTCCCGTTGAAGTTGTTCATCCATACACCATCACGTGAACGTACGAGTTGACCTAAGTCAACCCCCCAAAGGACCTATCCTTGCCCTTGAGTGAACGCAGAATGGTCATTCAGCCACTAATGTAGGCGCTGCTCTTCGTCAATACTCCGCTTTTGGTCTTACCCTTTGCTACAACTATTAATCGGCGGTCCTTAGAGTTTCTGTGTAGCCATCAACGGCCAAGGCCTGACCTGAAATCTTGGCACCCTGGTCCGAACACAAGAACATGACAGTTTCGGCGATGTCCTGTGCGTCAATAAACGTTCGCATCGATATCTGCTTTAGGTAGCCCTGCCGTATTTCTTCGGGTGAGACACCTTGAACGTCTGCTTCTGCGTCGATAACACGATCAATACGCGTTCCGCTCACGGGGCCTGGGCAAATCGCGTTGACACGAATACCGGAAGGCCCGAGTTCCATGGCGAGAGACTTGGTCAACCCAATGACCGCCCACTTCGCGGCGGCATAAGGTGTTCGCAAGGGATAGCCGAGAAACCCCGCGGTTGAGGATATGTTTATGATCGAGCCGCGGCCGGCCGCCTTCATAATCGGTACGGCGTGTCGCAAACACAAGAACGAACCATGTATGTTAACGTCGAACGTATCCTTCCACGCCTTGAAATCCATACTCTCTATCGGGCCGGTTGGACCGGCGATGCCGGCATTGTTCACTAACACATCCAATCGACCGTTGAAGCGCTGTAAGGCATCTTCGAAGAATCGATTTACCTCGGTTTCTTCGGCGACGTTTGCACAGGTGGCCCCAACCCCTTCGTCAGGTCGCTGTAAATCAGCGACTTTCTTTGCATCGATGTCGCACACGTGAGCAAGCGCACCGTGCGCCGCAAACGTTTCCGCAATTGCGTGCCCTATGCCATCTGCCCCTCCCGTCACCATCACACATTTTTCTGAGATCGACATGGTTATGCCTCAGGTTGTCTTGCCAACACATTAATGTATTCCTTTGACCTGGAAATGTGGAATTCGGACGGGCGTCGGATCTGCAACAAGGTGGACTTTATTTGACCCGCGGATGTCGGTTGAGTCGGCATAGCCGAGTATTGGAATTCGCGCGCATCCGCCAGATCTCCTGGCGCAGCGCAGAGAATTTTCTATACTTTTAGCCGGGGACTCGTCCGCTGGATTAGTTGGCGTACCCAGCTTGGGTTCATTTAGTGCCGGATGTACAGATAATGATCAACATTAACAGTAAGGGGTGAGCCTGATGAATAAGAGTATGTCGTTGCTCGTGGGGATTCTTGTGGCATGGTCGATTCAAAGCTCTGCCGATGAAGTCAATGTAGGTGGCGGCGCGGTAAAGGTCGACGACGAAGGCGTATCCGTTGGCGGTGTCGTGGAGATTAATTCAGAGGGCATCAAGGTGCCAGGTGTTGAAATCAACACCGGTGGCGTGGTTGTAGGCACAACCGGACAGTCCGGTCAGGTGTTTACAGGAGATGATTTCAGTGATTCTGATCTAAGCGGGCGCCGTTTTGTCGGGGTAAAGTTCGTCGGCGTCGACTTCAGCGACTCTAATCTGACCGGTGCTGATTTCAGTGGCGCTTACTTTCAGGGTGTCGATTTTAGTGACGCCAATCTAACCAACGTGAATTTCTCGGACGCTACATCTCAAGGCAGCGATTTCTCCGATTCCAATTTACAAGGTGCGTGTTTTATTCGTGCCCGGTTAACAGGCAATGATTTTAGTGACTCCGCGTTGATCGGTACGATCTTTACAGATGCTCAGAGAATTGGTGATGATTTCAGCGAAGCTGATATTTCAGCGACCATTTGGGATGGGCCGGAAGTGTGTCCCCATGCCCAACAGGCGGCAGCGCGCCCGGAAGTGACCACGGCTGCGGTTATTACCCAGACACTCGCACAAGGCAAAGACGCGCGGGTGGATTTAACCGTCAATTTCGAATTCGATTCCGACAAGATACGTGACAAAGGCCATGTGCAAGTAATGGAGATTGCCAATGCCTTGAAGTCGTCGGCGTTAGCCAACCATCGTGTCATGATTGAAGGCCACACTGATAGTGTTGGTGACGATGGTTACAACCTCGATCTATCGTATCGACGAGCCATTATTGTAATGCGTGCGCTAAGCGAGCAATACGGAATCGATCAAAGAAGATTGCAGGTTAACGGCTTTGGAGAGACGAAACCCGTCGTGTCGAACGACACTGACCCAGGTCGCGCACTGAATCGGCGTGTTACGTTGGTCAACTTGGGTTCAGGGTAGTGTAGGTGCGTCTTTAGGCGGCGAACCTACGTGCCTTTGAAATCCAATGGTATCCTTGGTAGGTGCGTCTTTAGGCGCACAGCGGGTCGTTCGTCTGAAGGCGAACCTACGTGCCTTTGCAACCCAATGGTATCCTTGGTAGGTGCGTCCTTAGGCGCACAGCGGGTCGTTT
>JAOTYS010000380.1 GCA_029861795.1 Gammaproteobacteria bacterium
AGGTAACCTCGGGAATCAGCCAAGGCCATCGAGGCCCAGCACAGGATGAGGAACGCAAAGACGGAAAGCGGGGTGCCCTTGCACCAGTAATTTGTTCGCACAACGGCAATTGCGGTTCTATCTACCTCCCGGGGCGGCGGCACGATCATGTTGCCCAATTCTGTCAACTAATACGGATATTAAAAGCACCTTGCATAACAATAATCATTGCACCTAGGTTCGCGCGTCTTCTGTCAGATGGTGGGGGTCTGAACGGGAGTCGCGCCGAATCCGATGATCGGTCGTTTCGGTAATGGGCAACCTTTTTACTTGCCGAGTTGATATGATAGTACTTATGGTCCTGCGTATATCGGCCCAAAACGGCGCTGGGTCGCTCAATGACAGAACCGCGTATCGCTTTCGACCGCGCAATGATCGCCACCAATCGCGAAACCTGAGTTCACCCCGACGCCAATAATAAAGCGCGGATTGGAAATCTCTTCGCAGATATATCCACTTCGCTCCCTTATATGTTTGTTCCCGGTTTGGTGGCAAGGGTAGCGCTAGAAGATCACAGTAACTTGTATAGATGAGCTCAACCCCACCAGCTTCGGCGATAGCCGATCTGCCGGTTGGCCGACCCACGCTGGGTTCAGTAATGTAGTGATTTCCCGTGGCCTCATCGCGCTTCATCTCCAAAGAGCCGAAACCATGGTGGTTAAGACTACGGAACAGCTCAAGTGTTTGATCACGCACGATATCGTTTCGGCACTCTTGTCCCAAACTGCCTGTGCCCTTTTCCGGTGGCCATTGCCGGATCTTGTCAGCGGTAAAGGCCACCAATGGCTCCGAATCTGAGTTAAAGTAGCAGTAGCACGAACAGAGATTAGAGTCAGGTCCTTCAATCCATTCCTGGACCACGAACTGTTCAGCCCAATCGGCGCAGCGGTTATAAAGTTTTAGGAACGACTCGGCACTGGCCACCTTATAGACCTTGGACTCCGAGCGCTGCTCCCATATTGCAGTCTTAATGGCTGGCTTGAAGACGCACGGGAACTCCAGTTGCGGCGCTGCCTTTTGCGCGTCAAGTCGACTTCTTAGCAGAAACGTTGTAGGTATCGGAAGGCCCTTTCTCTGGGCGTAGGCGTAGAAACTGACTTTATTGATCAAGGTCTCGACGATCTCGTGCTCGGGCAGGGCGAAGTGATAAAGTGGTTCTAGTTGATCCCGATACTGGGAGATGAGCAGCACACTGAGATCAGTGCACGGAAAGAGCACAGCTCGCTGTGGGATCTCGGATCCCAAAGAGATAAGCGAATCAATGAGTTCCTTGGACCGCGTATTCGTAGTAATTTTCCGTTCGCAGAACTTAGTTTTGCAGCAGAAGTGTGAGGGATCTCTGGCGATACCAATTGTTGGGACCCCGTGGCCAGCAAGTATGCGAACGGTTTGTAACCCCGTGGTGCTGTCTAGGCCGACTACGACTGCGCGCGGCTTTTTAGCGTTGTCTATCGATGGCAAGGCTCGGGCACCTGTTTCCTATCTGCTTAAGATTAGCCTAGAAAACAAACTGCGATCTGTCCATGTCGTGTAGAGGCTGTAGTCACAACAATGTCCCGCGGCGCCCCGCCATGGGATTGCGTCCACAGTAATTGACAGGCTTTGGGAAGGCCATCTCATCCCCCACCCACATGATCTACCCGATCTTCATTAGGGCGTCATTTGGGCTCCAGAAAATTTGACAGCCTGCGTCGTTTGAAGTTCAACAAGGCGACACAAGGTTGCGGGATATCTTGCGAGGAGGGTCGGTGGCCCCGACACGGATTACGGCGAGGTAGTTCGCGAGCTCAAAAATCTGACTGACAGCGAGTTGTTGATGTGCATCAGATAATCCAGAAAGGTTACGAGAAAAATCGTCATGCCAAGCATCTCTAAGAACTCTTCGAGGGATTTAGAGAAATGACCGATGGCTATTTCTCCTGCTCCAGTGTGTTCGGTTATCCAGTTATAGCCACCGGTCACACCTTCCACAAAATCAAGGCCAACGGCTGTAACAAGACACGATAGCGCCAGCACTATGCGTACATGATCTATCCGCCGTGGCATGGCCTTCCACAGAAAATAAAAAAGAAATATAGCCATGGCTATTAGAAATGGGGCGAACACGATCTGCCAAGCGTAACTCGGGTATGCGTGGAGTATGGAGCCTGCAACACCAACATCGGTCACTGAGGGATCAACCAGGTCGTAACTGGATTTGAATGCAGTGCCAAGTCGTTCGTGTATCTTTGCACCATCGTCGATGGTCATGTAACTAAAGAATAGGGCCAGGATGAGCCACCCGACACGCTGACTCCTTGAGCCCTGCACCTTTCGGACTACTAAGAAGATAACCCACAGCACCAAGCTCACCACAAAAGTTTGTGTGACCCCAAACCACGAAGCCAAACCGTCTTCGCGGGTGATATTAAATAGTCTTCGGATGGCGGGGGACCCACTGCCATGCAGATAGTTGACAGTGGCATCCAACAGAACCAGGAGTAGTTCGATGGCGAGGCAGCCAAAGAAGGCCGCAACTAACAGTCGATGAACGTCGACGACAAAACTCGATTGTGTCTCCAATGAGGTGGCTGATTCCTAGACTGTTCTTTCCTAAAACAAGCATAGAGTAGCGGAGGCCCACTTGGAAGGGCGTGGAGTGCTGCCAAGTGGGCCCAAGATCCGGGTGGACTTATCTCATCCGCTACCGCTATTGCTGCCGTCGTTACTTTGCATCGCGACATTGCGTTGAATCATCGCCTGAGTTAACGGTCTTTAAAAGCAACTCAGATCGAAATATCTTCCGCAGGGGGCGACCCCCGTATATTTTCCGATGCTGGGCGTAGCTGCTGCTAATGCGAGATCGGCCGACCGAGGTGGTCGTTGAGTCATGCAGGCTCCAGATAAAGAGGAAACTGATCTGGTGCATAAGGTCTACACAAATCTCTTACGAATGTGGTCAGACGTCTGATTAGCGGCAGTTTTGCACCTGCATTTTCTCAAAGGGAGCAGGTAGAATATTTGGCGACGCAAGTCCCATGACTAATCACCAAAACCAGACACCTCCATTCGCGTTTGCTGAAACTGAGATTCCCACAGGTACTTTATTTAACTTAGGTCCAACTAATACGGAGGGTGCGCAGAAACCAGGGCGAGAAAGGAAATCATAGAGCTGACAGCAAATACATAACTGGTCTTACCCAGCATGTAATATAAGCGACATGGTTTATGTCTAGTATTTTGCAAATGCTAAGCGGAATTGTACTGTCCGCCTATGCCGTGTTGACCTGGTGGCTTACCCATCCCGATAACCTAGGCTTCGCACTTAGTCTCAACAAGGGTCCAGATTGGATGAGGCCTTGGGTGGAGACGTTGCTAAATGTTCCCTTGCACATCGGCGTTCTAGTTGGGGCCGTGGGCCTAGTGCTGATCGCTTGGCACTTATCCGTGCCGAAACAAAAGGCGAGGGCGCCATCGCAGAAGGAGAAAGTTGTCCCCTCGTTTACAGGGGAACAAGGGAGAATTGTCCCCTTTATGGCAACAGGTGCGGAAGACTCGGTCGATATTGACGTTGGCGATATGTTTGAGCATATCGATAACGTAGCGGATCGTGATAAACAGCAAGATAGCGGTGATTTTGGCATCGCAGGAGCGATCGAACATATCGATCAGATGTTGTACGAGCAACGCGTGTCGGAAATAGGCAACTTACTGCGGCAAGCTGCTGCCACGGGGGATATCATCGTCTCTGGTGAGGAGTATGTGCCGGATCGGAAAGATCGGGCAGAGAATGTGCAAATACCGAAGGAATACTGGGAGACTATGGAAATGGATTTGCTGGTTTGCCTGTTCTCCGATGAATATGAGCCGGCCACTCGACCTGGCGCAGAACACGAGGATGATCCCTCTGTTTTTGAGCAGCCTGTGTATACAAACCTTAAGGTACCCAAAGAGCAAATTCACTACCTGTGGCCAAAAGCGAGAGAGCTTAATTTGGCCCGTTTGCATACCCCTGGTACGTAGTCTGGCTCAAACGTGGTACGCTGTATTTGTTGAAAGCGTGTGTCGTGCGCAGGTCGTCGATCATCGGCGTGCTGACCAAACAACAACAAACCACCCTTCAAGGTCACACATTAAACATTAATCAGTTTGTTGGATGAGGGCATTCATTAGACACCCCGCAAGCATTCCCATCGAGATTTACGTCCACGGGGCGGGCGTTCGAATAGATCGGAAGCTTAACGACGTCAGCTTGGGTGGGCTATGTTGCGAATCGGATGCGTTCCTAGACGCTGAGACGATGATCACCGTCCGAATTCCGCTTGTGCAGCCGGTATTTGAAGCGGATGCCCGGGTGGTCTGGTGCAAACGGCGCGACGAAGGATTCCGCATTGGCGTAGAGTTCCTGGATGCGACTGATGGATACAGGGCACGGATGGTGGAACAAGTTTGTCACATCGAGCACTATAGGAACGAGATACGCGCAGCGGAAGGTCGAGAGCTTGACTGGGAAGAGGCAGCGAGGGAATGGATAGATAAATATGCCTCAAAGTTTCCTTCGTGGGGATATAACGACTCTGGAGGTTGACCGCTGCGTGTCAGGAAGACTGATCTTTCAATGCGGCACTCTTGCGAATAGGCATTTCGCAAACCTCGCATCGTTCCTCTAATTGTTTCTCGTGTTTGTCTCGGCGCAGACGCGCCGCGTAC
>JAOTYS010000381.1 GCA_029861795.1 Gammaproteobacteria bacterium
TATATCTAGTCAACCCGCGACACCAACGCATCGAAGGTGCTCGCTGCTATGCGTCGATGTCTGATTTGCCTGAGGTGCCTGATCTGGTGGTGTTGGGCGTAGGCAGTCAGCGTCTTGAAGCCGCGTTGGATGAGGCAATCGCCATCGGTGTTGGGGGTGCTGTAATTTTCTCCAACTGCTTCCTGCCTGATGATCGCGATCCGCCGCTACTCGAGCGACTTAGAAAAAAATCCCGTGCTGTGACGTTTCCGGTTTGTGGCGGCAATTGCATGGGGTTTTACAACTACGAAGCAAACATACTTGCAAGTTTTCAAGGGGCGCGAGACATGATGCAGCCCCCTGGCGTAATCACCTTGATCGCGCACTCAGGTTCAGTGTTCGTCATGCTCGACGGTCACAATCCACGGTATCGCTATAACCTCGTGGTGTCGGCGGGTCAGGAAATCGGTGCGAGTGTGGCCGACTACATGGACTATGCCTTGGAGCAGCGGTCGACCCGGGTGATTGCACTGTTTATAGAAACGGTACGCGACCCAGAGGGATTCGTCGCGGCGCTGCAAAAGGCTGTAGATCGAGATATTCCGGTAGTGGTGGTTAAGGTGGGACGCACCGAGGAAAGTGCCCGGCTTGCTCATAGCCATTCTGGTGCCATGGCTGGTGACGACGCTGCCTTCAATGCGGTGCTTGAGCGTTATGGTGCGCTACGGGCGCACACTTTGGATGAGTTGATCAACACCGCGGTGTTGCTCTCGCAACCGCGTCGCCCTGGAACGGGTGGTCTCGCGGCGGTGCTCGACTCCGGTGGTCTGCGGGAGTTGCTAATGGATCTCGCCTATGACCTCGGAGTGCCGTTCGCGCAAATCAATGCTGACACCACCACAAAACTTGCCACTCGGTTGGTACATGGGTTGGAACCGGTCAATCCGCTGGATGCAGCGGGTGAGATTGAGAAAGAATTCAGCAACGCCTTTGACGATTGTTTGCGGATTCTACTGGATGATCCGGACACCGCGATCGGCGCGTTTGAATTTGAGGCGCGCGATCACTCGGTATATCAGCCTAAGTTTCTTGAAATTGCCAAAGGGGCGGTGCACTACAGCACGAAGCCGTTTTTTGTGTTCAACAGTTTTGGTGGCACGCAAAACGACCAGATTGCCGCACAGCTGTTAGATGCAAGCGTGCCTGTGATCAACGGCGCTGACAATGCCTTGAAAGCGGTCGGTCACGTGTTTTCGTATCGGGACTTTCGAACTCGCGCCCCCGCCCTACCACTATCGCCGCCGGACACCACTATCGTTGAAAAGTGGCGTGCGTTACTCACATCCGGTAATGCGATAATAGAAGCGTCGGGACTTCAATTGCTGAATGACTTTGGTGTGGCCGCGGTGAGCGCTGTATGTGTTGGCGACAAAGACGCAGCGGTGGCGGCTGCGCGCTACATCGGATATCCGGTTGCAGTGAAGTGTGCGGTTTCAGGTGTGCACCATAAGTCTGATGTCGACGGGGTAAGGCTTAAGCTTTGCGACGACGGAGCAGTGGCTGCAGCATATGACGAGCTTGCTTCTAGGTTGGGAAACGATGTGGTGATCGAGGCGATGGTGGATCCGGGGGTCGAGATTGCCTTTGGTATGGTGAACGATGCACAGTTCGGCCCAATGGTCATGCTAGGTGCGGGCGGTGTGTTCATCGAAGTGATGCGCGACCGGCGCATCGCCTTGGCGCCGGTGGATCTGAGTGAAGCTCGTCGATTGATCGATGAACTCAAAGTTCGTCCGCTGTTAGACGGGCTGCGAGGGCAGGCTGCAGTTGATCTGGACAAGCTGGCGGTGGCGTTCGCCCGTTTTTCGACAATGGCGAGCACGCTAGGGGATTACTTGAATGAAGTGGATGTGAATCCAGTGGTCGCAGGTTCTGAAGGCTGTATTGCAGTCGACGCCTTGGTGATTGCAAAGCGTCGTCCTGCGGACGCGGGGAACCCTAAGTCAATGATCTAGTTATGACTGACTCACCTATATTCATCGTCGGTTGTCCACGGAGCGGGACAACTCTATTGCGTAATCTGCTGAGAAGTCACCCTAACCTGGGGTTTCCTGGCGAGTCACATTTCATCCCTCACTTTTACAGGGCTTGCGGTAATCCAGCGAGTGACGATGAGGCGGTTGAGCTCGCTGCGCGAATCTTGCGGTCCCAGTGGGTAAGGCACTGGGATCTAGATCTTGCCCCGACATCCTTTGTCTCGTGCCGAACCTACGCGGAGGTCATTGACCGCTTATACTCGGCGTTTTCCACCAAGCAAAATAAGCGGCGTTGGGGCGACAAGACGCCTCAATATGTGGCCGAGATTCCTACCTTGGTCGAGATCTTTCCACGTTGCAAAATCATTCACATCTATCGAGATGGCCGCGATGTAGCTTTGTCTTGGACACGAATGGTGTTCGGTCCCAAGAACATTTATATGGCGGCAAGGTATTGGAGGGAATTTGTTAAGGCAGGTCATAACGCGGCGCGCGAATTGGCTCAAGGAACATGTATGGAAGTGTGTTATGAAGATCTCTTGCTTCGAACAGAAGAATGCATGCGGCGCATCTGCGCTTTTATCGATGAACCCTACTGTGAAGCAGTGACTGTTCCCACTGTGACGTCGCCTGCACCTAACAAAACACTTACAACTGTGGATGTTAACAAACGGAGACCCTACCAATTTCCAAAGATTGCTGCTGAGAACCACAATAAGTGGAAAGAGGAAATGAAACCTGCGGAACGGAAGCTGTTCGAAGCGGTCGCTGGAAAGCAATTGTCTGAATTGGGTTATGAAACAGAAGGAACGAAGCGACATGTGGGCGCGCTTGAGCATGCCTCTTGGTGTACGCAAAACGCTGTGCTTTATCTTCTGCACCAGATCAATAGGAAGAACAAACTGAAGGTTATTCATGAATACATGCGTATTCGATGGGCCGATTTGCTCAGCAAAATACGCGAGCGTAGTATGCGTCGTACGTAGACCGATTCACTCCCAGCAGTCTTTGCGCTGGACATCATAATCGAATAAGAACGAGTACAATCATTGCAAGTTCTGCCTATTACAGCAGCGCTAGGCGCTGAGATCCGGGGATTAGATCTTAGTCAGCCGCTGACCGAAGATGATGTCAACGGAGTTCGTAGAGCATTACTTGAGCACGGTGTGATCTTTTTTCGACAACAGAATATCAGCGAGCAAGATCAGGTGCGATTCACCAACTATTTTGGTCGAGCTGTAGAACATGTGCGTGAGCAACCAGATCGTCCCGTCAAAGAGATTTTTGTCATTTCGAATATCGAGGAACACAATAAACCCACCGGTGCGTTGGGTAATGACGAGATAAATTTTCATTCCGATCTGTCCTACTTACGACAACCGGGTACCATCTCCATTTTATACTCGGTCGAGTTGCCGAAGACAGGAGGCGCCACTCAATGGTGCAATTGTAGTGCCGCATATGAAGCATTAGATGAGGCAACGAAAGAAAGTTTGAGGGGTTTGCGCGCTGTTCATCGCCATCCGGTGGATAGCCAAAACGAGGCTTTGCCGGTGGATCAGCCAGTCGTTCGTACCCACCCGGAGACAGGACGTAAATCCTTGTATATAAGTCCGCATTTTACGCAGTACATCGTTGATCTCGAGCAATCCGAAAGCAGGCAGCTGCTGGATGAGTTGTTTGCACATATTTTGCAACCGCGGTTTGTCTGGACCCATGAATGGCGACACGGGGACCTGGTGATGTGGGACAATCGTTTCACAATGCATCGTCGAGAGCCGTTTCCTGCAAATGAACGACGCTTGCTGAAACGCACCCAGATTTATAATGAAGAGATTACCTACGAATAAGAAATGCACCAATGACATATTCAAGACCAGTGTTTGATTTTAGCGGTAAGTCGGTGCTTGTTACCGGCGGCACATCGGGCATAGGGGCGGCCATAGCAGAAGCCTTTGCGACCAGCGGCGCTCAAGTGATGCTTACCGGTCGCAATGAAGAGCGCGGCAAAGCAGTCAAGGAGCGCATTCATACTGTCAAAGGTATTGCGGAATTCATTGCCGGTGATATCACTGACAACGATTACTGTGCTGCTGTTGTGCAGCAGACGGTGGGGCGATTCGGTGGTCTAGATATTCTAGTGAATAGCGCCGGCACCATTCATCACGCCACTGCTGATGAAACTACCGACACACAGTGGCGTGAGACCATGCAAGTGAATGTGGATGCAGTTTTCTATACTTGCCGAGCGGCAGTGCCCGTGTTGCGCGAACGCGGCGGGGGAGTGATCATCAACATCGCGTCTGATGCGGGGCTTTCCGGTAGCCAACACTTGGTGGCGTATTGCGCAAGCAAGGGGGCAGTGATCTTGATGACCCGCGCCATGGCCCTCGATCACGCGGCTGAAGGCATTCGTATAGTAGCGTTATGTCCTGGCGACGTGGACACGCCGATGTTACGCGGTGAATTCGTACAGCGTGGTGTGGATGCGGAGGTCGGATTGCGTGGATCCGCTGAGGCGACCCCGCTCGGTCGAGTCGCAACACCTGAGGAGGTGGCCGATCTTGCGCTTTATGTTGCCTCGGATTCGGCGCGCTTTATGACGGGTGCGGCAGTTGCGTTGGATGGTGGCAGTCGCGCCTGAACCCCTACGAGACGCACCAATGCGCGTGCTTTCTTGATGCCATTCGCATCAACTACCCTTGCA
>JAOTYS010000042.1 GCA_029861795.1 Gammaproteobacteria bacterium
GTTCGGCATAGGTTATCGCTGGCAGCCCAATAGCGACATAGCGACGACGCATCGCGCCAAGTGAGTTTACAGCGCACGCTGTCTAAACACCTGCACTGCGCAGACCAATGACGGAATCGTCAATACACAGAAGTCACAGGGTCAACTGATGGCTCGGCGATTTAGTAAAACGTTCAGCATACGCACGAAATTCTTGTTCGTAGCACTCGTGCTGCTACTGATTCCATGGATGGGATATCAGTATGTGCGCGAGATGAAGTCCTTTCTGCTGCAAGGACAAGAAGACGCCTTGCAGCTTACCGCGCGTGCTGTGTCAACCGTCCTTCACGATCGAACCGAGTTGTTTAGTCCTGAGACAGGCGTGCCAGAACTAGTCGGTGAGCCCAACGACCTATATGCCTACCCACTCGCTAGGTATATCTTTCTAGACGGTCAGACCGGTGACTGGGGTGAGCAAGTAGAGCAGGCAAGTGAATTCACTGGCGACAACAAGTGGCAATGCGGTGCCGATTACGATCCCGCGTCTTTTTCGTTTCGCCATGTCTTGGGTTATCGGGGCAACTATTTCTATGCGCTGTTTCAAGTCACTGATGATAATGTTATCTATCGCGACGGAGATCTACGACGGTTGGACAACAGTGATCATTTGCGCATCACGTTGCAGGATCCAGTTGGGGACATACGCAGATATTTATTGACCGCAGTAGAACCGGGACGTATGAGCATCTACGTCGTAGATGACGAGTGGCGCTTTCCGCTTACCGGCGAACCGTTCTATGAGATTGCTGCAGCGCAGGTCGATACTGGGGAGGGCTATACAATAGAAGCCCGAATTCCACGTTATCTCGTTAGTTCCTACACCCGCATTGCTTTCTCAGTTGCCGATATCGATGACCCACAGATACGTGAGGTGAGAAGAACGATCAGCACGGTACCGTCTGCCGAGCCAGGCGACCTAAGTCGGGTACTGCTTAATTCTCCCGAGATCGCCAAAATCCTTCGAGGGCTAGACCGCCCCGTAGCACGCATTTGGGTATTGGATAATCAACAACGGGTGCGGGCCGTGGTCGGCAGCTTGACCACATTTGTAGAGCAAGACCCTGCCCCCGCAGATGACCCTCAAAGGTGGTGGAGTATGTTAGTGCAGAGAATTTATGGCCTGATACTAAGTAAACCCTCGGCACAGTTTGAAGATATCTCACCGGATGTTTCACACCGCGACGAAGAAATGTTTCTACAAGTCTTATCTGGAACTCCACAGACAGGACACCGACCATCTCTAGACGGAAAAACCGAAATCTTAACCGCCGCCCATCCGATTTGGTCGGGAGATGAAGTGCTCGGAGCAGTTGTAGTGGAACAAAGCAGCAATGAAGTGTTGACGTTGCAGGAGAAAGTCCTGCAAAACGTCATAACGGTAACCTTGTTAGTGCTGATTGTGGTTACTATCGCGCTGCTTCTGTTCACCTCCCAGGTCACCATGCGAATTCGACGGTTGCGCAACAGCACCGACAAAGCAATAAGTCCGGAAGGCCGCGTGCTAAACACCCGGATCGAAGCCGACGCCATAGAAGGTGATGAAATCGGAGATCTCTCACGCAGTATTTCCGGCATGCTCGGCAGGCTGTCTCAGTACACGCGCTATCTCGAAGACATGCCCGATACTTTAGCCCACGAGCTGAGTAATCCGCTGAATGTGGTCAACTCATCACTGGATAACCTTGAAAAAGAGATCCCCGCCGCAACACACAGCAAATACATGCTGCGCGCTAAGAACGGGATCGTGCGGCTCGGTTCGATTTTGACTAATCTCACAGAAGCCGCAAATTTAGAAGATGCAATGCACGGGGAAACGCGCGAACGCTTTGACTTGGTCGAACTCGTATCAAGTTATGTCGATGGATACCAGATCAGCAATCCCGACAGAAAATTCCAAGTAGAAGTTGAAGATACACCCCTGTTGGTGGAGGGCGCACCGGATCA
This sequence comes from Gammaproteobacteria bacterium, assembly GCA_029861795.1. Next base: position 1,984 of record JAOTYS010000042.1, read on the forward strand.
TATTGCTCAGATGTTAGACAAGCTAGTCGACAATGCCGTCGACTTTAGCGACTCGGACAGCGCTATAATAGTGCGCCTGAAAAAACTCAACGGCGATGCGCGACTCAGCGTGCTCAACGAAGGCCGAGCGCTGCCGGAAGAAATGCGTGAACGATTGTTCGATCCGATGGTGTCGTTAGGCAAGAAAAATGCCAAACAATCACACTTAGGACTCGGTTTGTATATAGTGCGGCTGATTGCGGAGTTTCATCGCGGCCGCATCGAAGCGGCCAATCGCTCCGATGTACAGGGTGCGGTGTTTACTGTGTCGCTTCCGCTGGCAGCCGGCTAGGCCGGCCTTTGAACTCGCACGGGCTTCACAGACTCAGTTGAGCTGATCTTCCTCGACGGGCTTGGCGGGAATCGGGAGGGCTGGTATACCCTCCTCCTTTAGCGCTTTGACCTCTTCACCCGTCGCAGTACCCCGGATACCACGTTCCTCTGCCTCACCGTGGTGGATCCTGCGGGCTTCTTCGGCAAACTGGCTGCCCACGTTGTCGAACGTGTCCTCAATATAACTGTGCAACTGCTTTAACAATTCTCGGGAGCGACCCTGCTCAACCATAGGTTCTGGCGTCATTGCCGATGCAGTGGGCTTGACCGCAGGTTTATTGACATGGTGTGCGCTCGGTACCCGACGGACCAGCGAAGAGTTGCAAACCGGACAGGCAATCATACCCGTCTTTGCTTGGTTGTCGAAATCGGCCCTATTCTGGAACCACCCTTCGAACTTATGGTCTTGGTTACACGCCAGATCGTAGATAATCATTAGAAACTCACACTTGCCACATTCCGATCTACCCACCGCAGCCGGCTGGTTGCCGGCGACACCCCAACAGCCGAGAGTATACTGACCAAAACAATTAAGTCACCTCTATTATAATAAATAATCTGCTGTTGGCCATTGGCTGTGGCTCGCTGCGATTGACCGCTCCACATACCGGGGCCGGCTCGTCAGGACAAAACCGGTACCCCCAAGAATGATACTGAAAAAACACACCGATCCTAAACACCCATGAACCTAGAGCAAGGCGCTATCTTAATCATTCTAGCGACTGCGATGTTCCTCTTCCTTTGGGGTCGCTGGCGCTACGATCTGGTAGCAGCATTGGCCTTGTTACTGGGAGTAATAGTCGGCGTAGTACCGATCGATAAGACCTTTACAGGGTTCAGCCATCCTGCAGTCATCACCGTTGGTGCTGTGCTAGTCATGAGTCGAGCACTACAGAACTCAGGCGTGGTGGATGTCGTCGCCCGTTTTCTCAGCTTGATGCGCAGATCCACTACCCAACAGGTTGCGGCAACCTGCGGCCTGACCGCGGCACTGTCAGCATTCATGAACAACATCGGCGCGCTGGCCCTGATGTTGCCGGTGACAATCCGCAATGCCAGAAGATCGAAGCTTTCACCGGCAAAAATTTTGATGCCCGTGTCCTTTGCAAGCCTCTTGGGAGGTCTGGTCACGTTAGTGGGGACACCGCCAAACATCATTATTGCTACCTTCAGGGCGTCAACTGAGGGAACTGCGTTCAATATGTTCGACTTCACACTGGTAGGATTACCGGTGGCCTTAGTTGGAGTAGCTTTCGTATCGCTGATCGGCTGGCGCCTAATTCCGCAAAAGGCCGATCGAGACAAGTCGGAGGGGGATCGCTTCCATATCGGTGCCTATGTGTCGGAGGTTAGGCTGCCTCCAGACTCACCGCTCAATGGAGCACAAGTGCGCGACATTGAACAACGATGCGATAACGAGCTCACGGTGATGGCGATCATTCGCGGTGAACGCCGCCGACTGGCACCGCGTGGCATGGAGCGCTTACATGGTGATGACATTCTCATTCTCGAGGGCGATCCAGAAGCAATAAAACCCCTGTTGGAAAGCCCGGGTGTAGTGCACTTAGGCGCAAGCGGTGCCGATCCTGCCGCCCTGCACTCGGACGAAGTACGTTTGATGGAGGTCGTTGTCATACCGAATGCAACGATCGAGGGTCAATCGATGCGAGCCATGAGAATGCATGATCGCTACGGAATCAATCTGCTTGCGATGGCAAGACAGGGTCAAGCTCCGAAGACCCGTTTAGGTAGCATTCGCTTTCGAGCTGGGGATGTCTTGTTGCTGCAAGGTGAACGCGACACTTTGTACGAGGTGTTGCCAGGGTTGGGTTGCTTGCCGCTGGCTAAGCGTAGCTTGAGTATTGGGCAACGGCGACGGATCTTGCTGACACCCGCTATCGTTGCCATCGCGGTGGTGGCTGCAGCGCTAGGTTTAGTGCCTGTGCAAATCGCATTCTTCGCTGCGGTAACAGCGTTGATTATTTCCAACGCGTTACCACTGCGTGAGGCATACCGCAGTGTGGAGTGGCCTGTAATAGTATTATTGGGATCATTGATCCCGTTGGGAGAAGCGTTGCAGGCTACCGGGGGCACAGCCCTGATCGCCAACAATATTATCAATCTCGTTGGAGGCATGCCAAGTTGGGCAATACTGGCGGTTCTCATGGTCACTGCAATGTTGCTTTCAGACTTAATCCACAATACGCCCACTGCTGTCTTGATGGCCCCAGTCGCCGTGACCATCGCCCATAGTCTGCAACTGCCTCCCGATGCGTTTCTAATGGCCGTAGCGATTGGCAGCGCTTCACCGTATCTCACTCCCATCGGCCACCAGTCGAATACTCTAGTAATGGGTCCGGGCGGCTACGGTTTTAGCGACTATTGGCGCGTAGGATTGCCGTTAGACTTTGTTATCTTGGCCGTGGCGGTGCCAATGATTCTCTGGGTGTGGATGTAATGGTCGCACCACAAAATTTTACCACCTCGTATCCGGATGCTGAGGGTGGGCCTGTCTGTGCCCGAAAGATCAGCTTTTCTTAGACGTGTTCGCGAAGAACGACCCTAGCACTCGCACAACCCGCTTGCTCTTGCACTTGGGACAACTTGCCGCTTTTGAACCGTGTTCGCTAAGGTGTTCAATACGCACAAATTGCTTATCACATTTGTTACAGCGATATTCGTAAGTCGGCATAGCAAGTCTTCTCCAGTAAAGCGTAGGCCTCTGATCATCGGAGGCAAATCTTAGGAGGGATTGCCGACAACATCCTTGACGAAGGTCAATGCTAAGGGGTCAGCCAAGGACAAGAATTTTCTCATGCATGTAGCGGGGCTGTTTCTTAGCTTCTCTCGCTCAGAGCCCGCAGAGGCTGGGTGTTGTGAGGGCCGAGATGGGTCACGGAACTCGTGGGTTCGATCGAGAAAAACGACTGGAGTTTTGTTTCTGGTTGTTGTTGTGGCTTTGCTGTCGGCGTGTCTGGGCCCAGTTAGAGGCCTCTTTCCCGCTGATCAAACGGAATATGTTAAACGCATCTATGTGATTAGCCATGGCTGGCATACCGGTATTGCTATGAGAACACAGGATATTACGCCGGCCACTTGGCCACGGAGCCAAGATTTTTCCGACGTAAAATACTTGGAGGTCGGTTGGGGTGATCGCGGTTACTATCAGACCCTTGAGCCCTCCTCTGGTTTAACCCTAAAGGCTGCTTTTCTGCCCACGCGAAGTATCATTCATGTAGTGGGATTCGACGACTTTACAGATGACTACTTTTCGGGGAGTGCGATAGTTGAGATAGAATTGTCAGAGGCGAGTTTCGAACGTTTAACCGGTTTTATCCGAGAAACCTATGAAGAGCCTGACTCAAGCACCATAGAAATACGACAGGGCTTGTACCCCAACAGCCGCTTCTATCCCGCCCGAGGACGCTTCCACTTGCTGAACACCTGCAACACTTGGGTGGCCCGAGCCTTGCGTGCCGCGGGATGTCCCATCACTCCATTTTACGCAATCACCTTAGGAAACGTGATGCACAGGTCAAGACCTTTGGTAGCGTCATTAGGCAGCGCAAATGACACAGCAACTCGTCTCTGTTTCATCTCAAGATTTGTAGGTGACGTCGTCCCGAGCTCGACGAGGAAACTAACATGAAAACATTGGCAAAAATCTTGGCTGCTTCTGCCCTATGCGTACCGATACCCCTTGCGAGCGCCGCGGATACCGGTATTACATCGCTTCAATTTGAGTACGTATTTGGAGCAGACTCCGCACAGCGCATCAGCTTGAGTCTATATTCTTTCGATAGGGATATCTCGCCCCACAGTCGTTCAATTGTTGAACTTCCCCTCTACTCAAGCAATAAAGCAGAAGCGGCTTTGCTTCAAATCGACAAAACAAAACAATCCGAACCCTTATGCAAGAGAAACACGAAAGCCTGTATGGCGATGGGGGTAGCAATGGGTATTGGGATCATGCTTTTAGTAAGAAATGCAGCCGAAGATGATGATGACCGCAACGTCAAAGTTACGGTTACGTCAGGCTCAACGACTGGCAGCAAACCAGACAGTCAATTCACCTCGAACAGTGCCTTTGGTCAGAACTTCTGACACTGAAAATCGAGAAAACGTCTTCCTAAACTCTTATGGTGCCCGGGGCCGGACTCGAACCGGCACGGCTAAAAGCCGAGGGATTTTAAGTCCCTTGCGTCTACCAATTCCGCCACCCGGGCTGGTAGGGCGAAATGTCACGTCGTCGCTTTTAAATACTGCGAGTTCATGACGGAATGCGACCGCTAAAACGCTGATGGGTGATTCGCAAATCCACCATTAGAAAATGGAGGCTGGGGTCGGAATCGAACCGGCGTCCACGGCTTTGCAGGCCGCTGCATAACCACTCTGCCACCCAGCCAGTAGGCCCTTGCTAACAAGCAGGCCAACGATACACTCCAGCCTGAAGCTGCAGCCTGAAGCTGCAGCCTGCTTCGGAGTATATGGATGTCGAGCCGTTTTTCAAACATGAAACACCCGAACAAGCCCATCCACGGCATTGCTAAGCCATACACGCATCTGCTTAGCCTGACACTGCGGTAGTGTCTCATTGCAGAACACGGTGACATGCTCGTATTTATCCACGAGTACTCGGAAAATTCTTCGGCCAGTAATTAATAAAAAAAGCCACAATGTTGCCTTTTTACTTGGTTCCGATCGGAACAGCTTTGTTGCATTACGCGAGGAGATCGGCGCACACTGACAACTGGCAGCGGTCGCGTCGCCCACGCTGGCGCAGTAACGATACGACATAATAGGCCGCCGATTATGAACCCATCGACTAGGTGTGACAAAGACAACCGGAGGAGAACCGCCCCTTGCATGGCCGGCTCAGTGGTGTTGACATAGGGAGAATCAACGGTCTAACTCAAGCTGAGTTCATTGGCCTCCTTGGAGGCATCTTCGAGAATTCGCCCTGGGTCGCTGAGCAAGCCTGGCACATGCGGCCCTTTGATGACCTAGATGCGATTCACCAAGGCATGGCTGAGGTAGCAAAGAATGCTCCGCGAGAGTGGCAACTCCGACTGCTGCGCTCCCACCCAGATCTCGCAGGACGCGAGGCCCAAGAAGGAAAGATGACCGATTCCTCGACCGTCGAGCAAGCAAGCGCCGGGCTGAATGCACTGAGCCGAGCCGAGATGGATGAGATAAACCAACTCAACGCTGAGTACCGTCGCAAGCACGGTTTCCCATTTATCATCGCCGTGCGTGAACACACAAAGCCCGGTATTTTCATGGAGTTCAGGCGGAGGTTAGGAAATAATACTGAGACCGAAGTCGAAAATGCTTTGCAGCAGATCTTTGCCATCACGCTGCTGCGGATTAGGGCTCTGGAATGCACTTAAGGGCGTCCAGCAGCTCTGCCGTAGTGACTGTAAGGGGCATAACCCATTCCACAACACAACAGGAGGAAAATATGAGCACACACGACCTCAGTCGCCGACAATTCCTCACCGCCGGCGCGGCTATCGGAGCAATTGCGACTATGCCAAAGTTGGCCGAAGCCCAGGAGTCGGGAGGTAGGTTGACATTGCATGCAATCGACACCTATTTTGGCCAGACGCGTGCAGGTCTGCAGATAGACTTATCTATCCGCGATGGAGACAGCTACCGCCTCATCAAGACTGTCGAGACAGTCGAGCGCGGCCGAACCGAGGAACCGCTGTTAGTCGGCGATGAGTTACAAGTTGGGCGCTACGAACTACTGATGCATGTGGAGGAGTACTTCGATAAGCAGCAAGCTGAGCTTCCCAATCCGCCGTTCCTAAGCAACATACCGATTCGCTTTGCGGTCTATGACGCATCCCAAAAGTTCCATGTGCCTATTCTGTTTAGCCCGTGGAGTTACTCCTACTACCGGGGCAGCTAAAAGAGTAGATCCCGGATTGACAGGAATTGTTCGAGAATTCATAGATCAGCAATAAAGAGGAGAACACATCATGGCTGGTATCACGACTCATGTACTGGACACAGTTAACGGTAGCCCAGGCGCTGGCATGCGAATCGATTTCTCGGTGCTGGAGGGTGACAGTTACCGTTTAGTGAAAACTGTTCATACTAACCAGGACGGCCGCACCGACGAGATGATCCTGGCACCAGAGGCGACCAAGGTCGGGCAGTACGAAATTTTGTTTCACGTCCGAGAATATTTCGAGAAACTTGGCGTGGAACTGCCTGATCCGCCCTTCATCGACGAGGTGCCGGTGCGCTTCGCCGTGTTTGACACCACGCAGCACTATCACGTTCCAATGCTGGCCACACCTTGGAGCTGTACGACTTATCGTGGTAGCTGAGTACTCAGGATAAATCGCTAAGGGTAATCAGACAATAGTTCTTGCTGGTCGCAGCCGAGCGCTGCTTGTGTAATAAGACGGAGGTGCTCATGTCACACGTTGCAGCACGAGTATCTGCAACACTGATTGTATGCGCTTCGCTAAGCGCGACGCATATCGTACTCGCCCAGGAAACGATACGAATAGCCGGTAACTTTGTGCCGAGCCATTCGTCCAGCATCGCGATTGATCAGTTCGAACAGGACGTCGAGCTGGCCACGGAAGGCCAGCTTGACGTACAAGTCTTTAACAACATGCAACTAGGCGGCGCCCAGGAGAACGTCAGCCAAGTTCGAGCTGGAACCATCATGATGACCTGGGTGGGCATGGCCTATTTGACGCGCACCGTCCCAGAACTTGAAGCAGTCAGTGTGCCATTTTTGTTTCCCAGCCGTGAGGTGGCCTACCAGGTGATGGATGGCCCGATTGGTGAGTTGTTCGCCGAGAAACTCGCGGAAAAGGGGTTTGAGTTGCTCGGTATCATGGAATTGGGTGAGCGGCAGGTCACTAACAACGTCAGACCGATTAGGAAGCTTGCCGATTTGCAGGGGCTCAAGATCAGGCTGCAGCCCAACGAAACGCATCTCGACACCTTTCGCGCGCTGGGTGCTAACCCCATCGCTATGGACGTTCGGGAGGTCTATTCAGCCCTTCAACAGGACGTGATTGATGGCCAGGAAAACCCTTACAACGTGATTCTAGCCAGCCGCTACCCTGAGGTTCAGAAGTTTCTGTCGAATACTGGCCACTTCTTCGATTTCATTCCAGTAGTAGCCAACAAGAAAAAATTCGCTGCGCTGTCGCCCGTGCTCCAGGAGGCGATCAAGACAGCCATGCGCAACGCAGTCCTGGCCCAGCGCAAAGCAGCAGCTAAGGCGGACGCTCAAGCACTCGCCGAGTTGCAAAAACAGGGCATGCAATACGACGCACTGGCGCCGTCCGAACGCGAGGCCATGCGAGCAGCCGCTGCCGATATCGTCGATGAGATCCGGGGGCGTGTCGGTGGCGACCTCCTTGATCGCGTTATCGAAAAAGTTCAGCAAGCAGCAGGGTCCTGACTGCGGACCCGCGACACGACTGAGCACGGATACGAATACGAGGGATTCCATGTCCACCCTACTGCGCCCTTTGGAGGTCACCCTCGCGGCTCTGGATCGCGCCGCACAGTGGCTCATTGTTATCTTGATGACCACCATGGTGACCGTCGTGTCAGCGCAAGTGTTACTTCGATATGGGTTCAACAGCTCCATCGGCTGGGCGGAGGAGATCTCGCGACTCACCTTCGTATGGTCAATCTTCTTAGGCATTCCGCTCGGTATTAAGGCAGGTTCACATATCGGCATCGAGCTCCTGACTGCGCGCTTGCCTGCGACATTGCGCAATGGGATAGCAAGCCTAATCGCGGGCTTGGGTGCAGCACTTATGCTGCTGGTTTGCTACGAAGCCGCAGTGATCACTTATACGCAGTGGGATGAAAAATTGGCTTCCGCGGATTTTAGCGCGGCTCTGTTCGTGTTAGCGGTTGCGGTGGGTAGCGCCCATTCCGCTCTGCACCTGATCTGGTTGGCTGCCACCGGCGAGCGAAAGGCCGACCAGGACGTGACGAAGGTTCTCGAATGAGTCTGCTCATCATTCTGGTGTTCCTCGGCATCGCTTTGCTAGGCATGCCACTCGCGTTCGCGCTGGGTACCGCTGCGGTTGCCGGTCTAATCGTGAGCGACATCGACTTCAATCTACTGCCAATACGCATGATGAACGCGCTCAATGCTTTTCCATTGATGGCGATCCCGTTCTTCATTCTTGCCGGTGAGCTGATGCTAAAGGGTGGCATCATGGAGCGTCTGATTGACTTCGCCAATGCCCTGGTGGGCCGCTTACGCGGCGGGCTCGCTCACGGAACCATGCTCGCCGGCTTGGGGCTTTCGACCGTTTCCGGCGCTGCGGTCGCCGATGCCAGCGCCTTGAGTAGCACGCTGGTCCCTTCGCTCAAGAAAATCTATGGCCCGGGTTTTTCTGGGGCGATTGTCGCCGCAGCGGCCAACCTTGGACCAATCATTCCGCCTAGCGGGGCAATGATCGTCTATGCCTTTATGGCGGGCCCTTCCGTGTCTGTGGGCGGCCTGTTTATGGCCGGCGTGTTGCCAGGAATCATCTTGGTAACATCGATGATGGCAATGTGCTCGCTTGTTGCCATTCGACGGAAGTTTCCGCGCACCGGCGATGCGTTCTCATGGCGAAAAATTTTCTACGAGCTGAAGCGCTCGTTCCTTATTTTGCTGATGCCGGTGGTGGTCATTGGTGGCATCGTAGGTGGGGCGTTTACAGCCACCGAAGGTTCGGCAATCGCCGTGGTGTTTGCACTGTTCATCGGCTTTTTCGTGACTCGCAAGTTGACACTCGCCGATTTACCCAAGGCCATGGTCCGCACCGCTATCACATCTGCGGTTGTCGGCGCAATGATAGCGTTTGCCTCTGTTGTAACCTACATGCTGACCATCGATCTGTTGCCAATAAAACTTTCGCAACTGCTTCAGTCTCTCACCTCCAACCCTCTGGTCTTTCTGTTATTAGTGGCGTTCTCACTGTTCGTCATTGGCATGTTCCTGGAGTCCATTGCAGCCTACACCATGCTGGTGCCGCTACTACATCCGATCGCGCTTCAGTATGGCATTGATCCACTGCACTTCGGTTTCCTGTTTGTGTTTAACCTCGTGATTGGCATGCTTACACCACCGGTCGGGGTGGTGCTGTTCGTGGTCTCGAGTGTAGCCAAAATTAAACTCGGCGAGCTGGTGCGCAATATCTTACCGTTTCTCGCCCTCATGTACGGGTTGCTGTTTATGGCAATCGTTTTCCCTCCACTTGCGCTGACTCTGCCTCGGCTGCTTGGCTATTGAACCAGTTCATGCAAGCAACTGGATCCGTCAGTAGACGATAGCCAGCCCACACTATGCCCTAGCGTCGATGTATGATTGTGCGAGATCTTCGTACGCCATGAAGCCACCACCGGCAGTGAAAAGTGGCATGTTCTTTGATTGTGAAACCCACAAGGGGAGGATATTCATGAAAATTTTACTGGTCCTCGGCACCGTGCTCCTATTAGCCACCCACCCACTAGCTGGTCAGGCCGACAATCCAACCTCAATGCGCATCGCCGGCAATTTTTCATCCAACACCAGGCACGTGGATCTGATTGAAAGGCCATTTTTCACGGGGCTACCCGAGGCCACTGGACTGGAAATGCGTATCAACTACAACCCAATGGACGTAGTCAACGTAAAGGCGGACGACGCACTGCGATTACTACGATCCGGCACGTTTGACGTCATGTCTGTCCAGATCGGTATGGCCTCGCGCGACGACCCCACTTTCGAGGGCATCGATTTAATCGGTGTATCCACCAATATGAAAGAGCTACGTGAGGCCGTGGATGCCTACCGCGACGCGTTCGACCAGCGCCTGCAAAAGCGCTTCAAGGCCAAGTTGATAACCCTATGGCCATTTGGCCCTCAAGTGTTCTACTGCAATCAGCCGATAAGCTCAGTTGACGACTTTAAAGGCCTGAAAATCCGCAGCTTTACTCCTTCAATGGCAGCCCTGATCAAGCATCTGGGCGGTACACCGATTACATTACAATTTTCAGAAGTGTACCCGGCGCTGCAGCGCGGGGTGGCCGACTGCGCCGTGACATCGCCGGCCTCCGGTAATGCCGGTAATTGGCCCGAGGTAACCACACACTTCTTCCCTTTGTCGGTGTCGGGCTCGGTTCAAGGGCATTTTATGAACTTCAACTACTGGAATAAATTCACGCCCGAGTCGCAACAGAAACTCCTCGCTGAGTTCAAGAAGCTGGAGGATCAAATGTGGGAGTTGGCCGAAACCGCAAATGCCGACGCGATCGCCTGCAATGTCGGCCAAGATCTATGCACAGAAGGCACAAAGTTCAACATGAAGCTAGTGCCGGTCGCGTCCGAAGACGAACGCAAGGTTAAAGAGGCAGTAACCGCAGTGGTACTGCCGTTGTGGAAGGAAACCTGCAACCGGGTAAACCCGGAATGCACTGGAGCCTGGAACAATACTGTCGGCAAAGCGCGCGGTTACACAATTGAATAATCCCCGTAGAGGAACCAACATGGAAAATCCCATTACTCGAATCGTCGAACCGATTGCCCGCATGATTGCGATCCTTTGCGGTTATGGAATCATGCTGTTGTCGATTGCGGTCACGGTTGAGATCATCGGCCGCAAACTGTTCGCGTTCTCGTTGCAAGGCATCGACGACATCGGCGGATACGTGCTGGCTATCACCGCAACTATCGGTGCCTCCTATACCATCGCAGTACGCGGCCATGCCCGGGTGGACGTATTTCTGGTCCGCATGCCGGCCAGTTGGCAGCGCGTTCTCAACGCCCTGGCGATTGTGACACTGGCGGGCTTTGCCATTTTCGCAACTTGGCGTGGGAGCGTAGTGCTGATGGAAAGCATCGAATTTCAGAGTGTTGCCACCAACCCGCTACAAACACCGCTCTGGCAGCCGCAGAGCATCTGGCTATTCGGTCTCGCCCTGTTCGCTATCATCGGTGTCACCTACGCGGTGCATGCGGTGTGGTTGCTCATCCGTAGTCGACCCGAGCTCAACAGCTGGTATGGCCCGAAGACCGCTCATGACGAGCTCGAGGCAGAACTGACTGCGCTCGCTGAGCGCGAAGCACAAGCTGAGACGGCGGAACACGAAACACGCCCATGATCGAACCTGGCGTCGCACTTATCGGCTTTGCCCTACTGATCGGCCTGATGGCTCTGGGCCTGCATGTGGCGTTCGTCATGTTCGCAGTCAGCATCCTAGGCGCACTGCTCTATCTCGGCATGCCAGCGACGCTGGAATTCGGTACACAGTATTGGGGAGCGACCAATAACTTTGTGCTGGTCGCGATACCGCTGTTCGTGCTGCTTGGAGAACTTCTGGTGCGGGGCGGTTTCGCCGACCGCATGTACGAAGCGCTTGCAGATTGGCTCAACCCTTTACCGGGAGGGTTACTGCACACCAACATCGGCACCTCAGCGATGTTCGCGGCCGTGTCCGGCTCTTCCGTAGCCACTGCGGCGACCATCGGCACGGTGGCGCTGCCCGCGTTCAAACAGCGTCAGTACAACGAACGACTGGTACTGGGCACTATTGCCGCGGGCGCGACTCTTGGCATCCTGATACCACCCAGTATCAATATGATCATCTACGGCGCGATGACAGACACTTCAGTCGGCCGCCTGTACATAGCGGGTGTCATCCCGGGACTGGTGCTCACAGGCTTGTTCATGCTAGTCATCGTCGGCGCATGCCTCTGGCGGCCGGCCTTCGCCGGGACAGCGGAGGAAAGTGCGCCGTTCAGTGAGCGATTGGGACGACTGTTACACCTATTGCCACCGCTGATTGTTTTCCTGATCGTGATGGGCAGCATCTACCTCGGCTGGGCCACACCTACCGAATCGGCGGCGCTCGGGGTGATGATCTCGCTGATCCTATGCGGGTTCAAAGGCACCCTATCGCTGCGCATGCTGCACGAGTGCTTTGTGACCACGGTCTCGATCACCGCCATGATCATGCTGATCACTGCAGCGGCGTTCTTCCTCACCTTTGTGCTCGGCCTCATGGGTGTACCACAGGCGCTCGCTGATCTGGTGGCGGAGATTGGTGCCTCGGAAGGCTTGATGGTGGTCATCTTGACGGTCTTTTATCTGATCCTCGGCTGCTTCCTGGATGCACTGGCGATGATCGTCGCGACCATTCCAATCGTATTCCCGCTGGTTGTGGCGCTGGGCATTGACCCCGTGTGGTATGGGATCTACCTCGTGATCATGGCGGAACTGGCGCTGATCACACCACCGGTCGGGATGAATTTGTATGTCGTTCAAGGTATCCGCAAAAAAGGCTTAATCACTGATGTCATCATCGGCGTTCTGCCCTTCCTCGCCATCATGTTTCTCATGATCCTATTGCTGTGGTTGTTTCCGTCGATGGTCTTGTGGCTCCCGCGCCTGGCATTCGATTGACCGCTGCGAGCACGTATCGGGACTGACACGACATATAATTGAACTTGCGACTCGTGATTAGCAATAGATAACACCAATTGATAACAGACTATCACTTCATGCTTATGAATCATTTCAACCGATGCAGATAACCGTGGAAACGCTTGGCCATCAGAAACATGGGAGTAGTTGCTATCCATCCCAGCCGTGGGGCGCGCTCTCATAGCGCCGGTGGATAAAAACATATCTGCCACCAGGGGCACGGTTGCAAGCTTCCGGCCCGAGCCCGGGCCAAAGGCGGGCGGCGACGCCATTGCGGCCTACAAGCACGACGGCGTGATCTGTTTGCGGGGCGCCTTCGAGCGTGACTGGCTAGATGTCATCGAGGCCGGCATTAAGCTCTTCTATGCAGAGGAGCCCGCCAGGGAGAGCGCCAAAAATGTCGTCGTCGAGCGTGAGGGAGACGACGGGAGTTTCCGCTATGCCACCATGATGTGGAAGACACTGGAGCCGTTCCGCCGCGTCATTTTCGAATCCCATGCGCCGGATCTCTTTGGCAGTCTGTTGGAGACCCGGCAGCTGAACCTCTACTATGACTTCCTGCTCATCAAGCAGCCGGGTTGCCGCAGCGCCGTCACGCCTTGGCACCAAGATCACTCCTACTACTGCCTGAACGGCACGAAGATCATCAACTGCTGGATCGCGCTCGACACCATCCCGACGGAGACGGCCCTGCGCTTCGTCCAGGGCTCTCACCTTGGTGGTCAAATCTACCGCACCGTCCATTTCGACCCAAGCAAGCAATACGCCGGCACGATGACCGAGCGCCCCCTGCCGCCCGACTTCGACAACGATCCCGAGGCTGAGATCCTCAGCTGTGCCATGGAGCCGGGCGATGCACTTGTGTGGAACTCGCGCACTATTCACAGTGCGCCCGGCAACCGTCTGAACCGCCGCCGCGCCGCCCTATCGCTCAACTTCGCCGGCGACGATGTGACGTATTTCGGCATACCCCAGGAACCTGATCCTCCCGTGCGTGGCGAGGGCCTGGTCGAGGGTGACCCGATTACCTGCGAGACATTTCCGCTGCTCCGGAGCAGCTAGCTCGAGCGGTAATTGTCCGAAACATAACTTCCAGGCATTGATGACACACACGCGCCTGCAACAATGCCGAAGCAGGAAGTCCAGATCAGTGCGGCAGAGGTTTCTGATCCTCGCCTGCCGTTCCGGCTCCGAGCACCTCTGCAATCCACGCAGCAGTATCGGATACTGACTCATGGATGTGATGGTGCCCGTGATCAAGGCGTCCGGTGACACTGAGGCGTTCACGGAATGGCCAATTGATAACAATCAATCTTCAAGCTCATGAATCGTTTTAGCCAATGTGAATAGCAGCTAGCTTTTGCAGAATTGATCGTTTTGCTAGTGCAGCAGTTTAGCCTAACTGGTCAATTTAAATGAAATCAATAAGTTATATAGAAGTATTCAAGTCATATCGAGGTGAGCTTAATTTTCCAATCAATAGGGAGCTGGACCGCCGACCGCAAATGCTCTTGGATTTCCAATCGCTGGCACCTCCTTATGCCAACAAATCGGGACATTTCAGAACGATAACTCAAATCCGTCCTACCCGTTGTCTTGGCGTCATGATTTTACGTCGCCGTGGATCATCGATTGATAAGTTTACTTTGCGCTGTATCGCTTTAACCAGTCTGCGCAGCGCTGCAAGGTATGGGCGGCGGCGGTGACATGTTCCGTCATATGGGCATAGCCATGCAACACGCCGTCGTATTCGTGAAGTTCGTGAATCGCGCCGCATCTTTCCAGCAGCGTGGCGAGGCCAAAACTGTCGTCACGCAACGGGTCGAGTACGCACGCGGTGATTAGGCATGGCGGCAGGTCGGAAAGGTCGTAGCGAAGCAAGTCGTAACCGCAGGTTTGCGAATCGACGCCTTCGCCCAACAAAGAGTTGATGTAGAACGACATTGCGTTGTCGGAAAGACCTTCTTCCTCTCCACCCTGCAGACGGCGGCTGACAGAGTCGGTGAGACCAAAGGCGCCGTATATGAACACCATCGCGCGAAGCGCAGGCAGTTTGGAGCCTTTTTGTTTCAGCGCGCAGTACAGACTCATATGCGCGCCCGCTGAGTCGCCACCGACGCTGACGCGCGTTGGGTCGATGCCATAACGTTCACCTTCAGTAAGAACATGCCGAAGTACAGAAATCGCATCGCCATGGGAATCCGGAAACCGTGTTTCCGGCGACAGACGGTAATCGACACCGACAACGACATGTCCTGATCGATGAGCCAGTTCCCGCATCATTCGGTCGTGTGTGTCCAGATTGCCAACGACCCAGCCCCCGCCATGTAGAAAAACCAACGCTGCCTGCCCGATGTCCGATTGATTCGCGCGGCTCGGATAGTGAATTCGGCAGGGCACATCGATATCGCCGTTTTGAATCGTGATGTCCATGCGCTTCAACATGGCGGGGCCTTTTCGGTTCCAATACTCGCGGGAATGGATGTATTGGCGTCGGTACGTGTCAACTTCCCACGGGCCATCGCAGGGGATTTCTTCGCGCAATGCCTGATCGATTTCGAGGGCCTCACGCATTTCTTTTGATAATGGGCAAGTCATTTACCATTGCACTCGTGTTCAAGGATAAGTTTCGTTTGTGCCTTGATACCGCAAAGCGACTTTTTCTCGTTGAATATTATAAAGAGACGGGGACAATGATCTTAGGTCGGCGCCC